>DATHIJ010000239.1:0-2814 GCA_035489975.1 Propionibacteriaceae bacterium
CCAGGCTCTGAGCCGATGGCGTCCAGCTTCCGGTTCAAGGGGCACCCAGCCTGAACGGCCTGGGCAGCTAGTGGCGCGTGACTAGAACACCGATACCAAGGTGTGTGCCCCCCTCGTACTTCGACAGGTTGGCCGCTGCTGAGCACCCGACCGATGGCAGACCTGCAGCGTGGGACCTTGCTGCGAGGAGCGGGGTGGCGCCGCAGCTTCAGGTCGGCGGTCGGCCGTCCACCTCCAGGGCCTCGACGGACTGCAGCTCGGGCCGGGCAGCAGCGGGCCGGTCCAGGTAGAACCAGCAGGTGGAGGCCACGTCGTCGCTGCGCAGGTGGTAGCGCCCGCCCGGCCGCCAGCCGAGATCCTGGATGTCGACCCGCAGATCACGGGCGAAGTAGACCGGGTCCATCAGGTGCCAGCGGTAGAGCCCGAAACGCTGCTGGCTGGCGTAGAGTCCGTCCGGCCGCAGCACCTGCGGCATCCCCAGGTAGGGCGTGCTGAACTCGGTGTATCCGCGGGGCGGGACGTCGAAGTTCCAGGCGCCGCCGAAGTAGTCCTCGGTCCCGGTGCCATTGATGCTGGGGAACTCCAGGTCGCCGTCGAGATAAAACTTGATCTCTCCCTCACCCCACCACCCAGGGGAGTTGACCCCCCACGCGAGATAAGTGCCGACGTAGTGTCCACGGCCGTCGGTACGGTCGAGGATCGGATGCGTCTGCCCCAGCGGCACCGGGTTACTGCGCCGGAACTGAGCATGCAGGTAGCCCAGCTCGCGCGTGTCCACCCCGAGTTCGAAGGTGATCTGGTAATAGACCATTGCCGATCGGTCGGCGCGGTTTTCGAGGCTGATCCGCGCGCTTTCGGCGAACGGCATCGGCCAGTATGAGTTGAAACCGCCGTGTGGGTTGACCGCGATCGCAGCCGATGACACCTGGGCGAACCGGCCCCAGCCCTGGCAGAAGAAGTCGCCGAGCGGGACCTCGATCGCCGGCTCGTCCGACTCGTCCCACCAGGCCCGCAGAATCAGGGTTCGCCATTGGTCGCGCTGGGTGGTCAGCCAGATGTGGGTGATCACACCCGACCCGCTGATCGCGGCCAGCTCACACTGCGCACCAGCTTCGATGTTGACCGACGGGGAGATCTTCCAGCCGATACCAAGATCGCGAGCGGCATCCACCCCGGTGCCAGTTGTCGCTCGCGCACCGCCACCGCGGGATCCGTCCGGGTTCTCTGCACTGATCGACCGCGTCTCGACTTCACGCAGCCGGCTGACCTCGTACGGGCCCATGGCCCACTGTCCCACAGGCAAGGCGACCCCCAGGCAGGTTTTTGGGCTCCCAGTTCGTCAGGCCTTGGCGCACCAGGCCAGCAACTTGTCGGCTGGCCAGGTGTTGATCACCCGGTCGGGATTCAGCCCCAGCTCCTCGGCGCGCTGGCAGCCGTAGATCTGGAATTCGAGTTGGCCGGGTGCGTGGGCGTCGGTGTCGATGGAAAACACACAGTCCATCTCCATTGCCATCTGCAGCAGCCTGGTCGGCGGGTCACGTCGCTCCGGGCGGGAATTGATTTCCACGGCCACGTTGAACGTCCGGCAGGCCTCGAACACGACCTCTGCGTCGAAGACCGACTGCGGCCGGAGGCCCCGTTCTCCCTGAATGAGCCGACCCGTGCAGTGACCCAAGATGTTGGTCCGAGGATTCGCGATCCCGCCGACCATCCGATGTGTCATCGTCTCTGAGTCCGAGCGGAGCTTGGAATGGACGCTCGACACGACGACGTCGAGTTCAGCCAGCAGCTCGTCGTCTTGATCAAGGCCGCCATCCTCAAGAATGTCGACCTCGATTCCGCGGAGACAACGAAACGGCGCCATCACCTTGTTGAGATCGGCCACGACGGCCATTTGGTTGCGCAACCGATCAGCACTCAACCCGCGTGCCACCTGCAGCCGCGGCGAGTGATCGGTCATAGCGCAGTATTCGTGACCGAGCTCCTGTGCGGTGATCATCATCTCCTCGAGCGGGCTGCCACCGTCGGACCAGGTCGAGTGACAATGCAGGTCACCTTTGATGGCTGCCCGCATCTTCAGTCCGCCCTCAACAAGGGGCTGCTTCTCCTCTCGGAGCTTCTGCAGGTATTCGGGGACCTGTCCATCGATGGCCTGCGTGATCACAGTTGCGGTTTTGGGGCCAATTCCAGGCACTTTTGCCCAGTTGCGCTGCTCCTGATGATGGCTGCGGTCCTCTTCAGACATCTGCGCGACGACGTCGGCGGCGCCTCGGTAGGCCCGCACCCGATAGGTATCGGCGCGCGAGCGTTCCAGCAGGTATCCGATCTCCCGCAAGGCCTGTGCTGGATTCACTCCGACCGGCTCCGCCGCGGTCGCGGTTTGAGCTGAACCGTTGGCATCGGCGGCGCCTCCATCACCTTCTCAGAGCGGCTGACAATAGGTGGGAATCGAGGGTCCCGCCTCTCCCAAGCTGTCCGGAACTCCACGATCTCTTGATGACTTCGTCCGATGAAGTTCCACCACATCACGATGTCCTCGGCGAACGGCTGGCCCCCGAGCATGATCATCCGCCCTCCCTGCTCGCTCCGGAGGTGGAGGTTACGCCGGTTGACGCCAAGGTAGAGCAGCTGGTCGACTCCGACCGTCGTCGACTCCACGACGACCTCGCCGGCAACCACAAAGACGCCGTACTCGAATCCCTCCTGAACCTCGAGCACAAGATCGGCACCGGCATCGAGTTTCAGATCTGCGCCACAGAGCGGCGAATATGCGAGTGCCTGCGACCTCGCATTGGCGACGTCACCGATCAGCAC
>DATHIJ010000240.1:0-8123 GCA_035489975.1 Propionibacteriaceae bacterium
CGTCGTCGCTGCAGGGGTGCTTCTCCCGACGCGCCAATCAATACAGCCGGTGCGATCCGACCCGCAAGTGGGAACTTCAATGCCGATCTCCACACCCTCGGAGAACTGCGATCCGGCAAGCGCTCCGGTCTGCCGCTCAAAGATCTTGTTCGAATGGCGATCCGATATGGCCCAAGTCGCTTCGTCCTATCTGGATCCCAGAGGGGAGTACTTCAGCGGATTCGGCTATTACTACGACCGCCGTTACGACATGCCGAGCTTCTGGTCAGGCCAGGGCGGTGCGCTCGCGTTCGAGATGTTCCGGCTTGACAAGGGCGCGACGGAGGTCTACGTGCAAGTGGCCACCAGCCGCAAGTTCGCCGTGCGCTGCGGCGCCACAACTGGCCAGCAATGCATGTTCGTCCGGTTCATGGATGGCAATTCGTACCTGATGACCGACTCAACGCTCAAGGGTGGGGGCATCGAGGTTCAGCACAACCCCCGAGGCGATGAGGTGATCACCGTTATCGCCCGCAACACTCAGCGCGGTCAGATGCTGGAGATCAGCCGCGGCGACCTGATCAAGCTCGTGCAGGACAAACGGCTCCACTTACCCAAGCGCTAGGCGGGCTGCAGTTCCCCTCGCCACCGCCGACTCGTCAGAATGGCGGGATGAACGCCTGGACCGTACATCAACCAGGGCCGATCGAGAGTGAGCCGTTGCGTCGGGTGGAACGCAGGGCGCCAACCCCGCTTGCAAGGCAAATTCGCGCCAAGGTCAACTGCTGTGGCGTCTGCCGCACCGATCTGCACCTAGCCGAGGGGGACTTGCTTCCCAAACATCCCAACATCACACCTGGCCACGAGGTAGTCGGCGTTGTCGACGCCCTCGGTGACGGCGTGAGCCGGTTTGCGCTGGGTGACCGGGTGGGCGTCGCCTGGCTCGGCGGCACCGATGGCAGCTGCAGGTTCTGTCGCCGCGGCGCCGAGAATCTGTGCATCGCGCCGACCTTCACTGGTTGGGATAGTGATGGCGGCTACGCAGACTTCTGCCTTGTCGACGAGGCGTTCGGGTACGCGCTTCCAGCCGGTATCGACGACCAGCACGTGGCTCCCTTGCTGTGCGCCGGCATTATCGGCTACCGGGCGCTGATCTGCGCGGCGGTTCCGCCGGGCGGCTCGCTCGGTATCTATGGCTTCGGTGGCAGCGCCCACCTCACGGCGCAGGTGGCGCTGGCACAGGGCCTGCGCGTCCACGTCCTGACTCGGGGCGAGGCCAACCAGAAGCTGGCGGCCGAGCTCGGCGCTGACTCCGTAGGCGACGCCCATGATGCGCCGCCTGAGCTGCTGGATGGGGCGATCTTGTTCGCACCAGCCGGGGACCTCGTGCCGACCGCGTTGCGAGCGCTGGATCGGGGCGGGACACTCGCCGTCGCCGGCATCTGGTTGTCCGACATCCCTGTCCTCAGCTATCAGGACACGCTCTTCCAGGAGCGAAAGCTGCGGTCGGTGACAGCGAATACGCGTGCTGACGGCGAGACCTTTTTAAGGCTGGCCGAGCGGCTCGGCGTACGCGCAACGACGGTGTCTTATCCGATGAGCGAGGCGCCGCGGGCACTGGCCGACCTCAAGAATGGGCGTTTCAGCGGGGCTGCCGTGCTGCACAACTAGTGGCGTCTCATCCAACAAGATCACGAACTGCCCGGATTTCCGTTGGGCCGACGCGGCAGCAGCCACCGACGAGGCGGGCGCCGTTGCTGATCCAATCCTCAACATCGCTGGCCTGGAACGTTGCTGGACCAATCCAAGCTCGGGCTGAGGTGTCCCACTGCTCGCCGCTGTTGGGATAAACAACGACCGGCTTGCCGCTGGCTTCGCTGGCGATGCGGACCAGCGCGTACCCGTCGGCCGGGTCGATGCAGTTGACTCCGACCGCGACGATCTCCTCGACATGGCGGGCGAGCGAGAATGCCTCGGCCGCCGGCTCCCCGGCTCTGGTCCGGTCAGTTGCACAGGTGATCGACAACCAGCACGGCTGGCGGCTGCCGCCGATCTCGGCGAGCAGCGCCTCAACCTCGGCAAGGCACGGAATGGTCTCCAGCGCGAGGATGTCGACACCGGCTTCGGAAAGCAGCCCGATTCTTGGGCGATGCCAGGATCGCAGCTCCTCGACGGTGAGGTCATAGTCGCCGCGGTACTCCGAGCCGTCGGCCAGCGCCGCGCCGTACGGTCCGATCGAGCCGGCGACCCAGCGCTCGTTGCTGTCGTCAAAGCTTGCCCGAGCCTGCTCGGCAAGCCGTACGCTGCGGCGGATCAGCTGCGCGGCTTCAGCTTGGCTGATGCCGGCCTGGGCGAACCCGCCTATCGAGGCCTGATATGACGCAGCGGTCGCGACCTGAGCACCGGCGAGGAAATAGGCCAGATGCGCTTGAAAAATCGCGTCCGGACCATCATGGAGCAGCCGCGCCGACCACAGCGCGGAGTCAAGGTTGTGCCCCTGGGACTCGAGCTGGGTTGCCAGGCCCCCATCGAGCACAACCGGGCCGACCTTCAGCGCATCGGCAAGTGCGGTAGTCACCGACCCAACCTACGCACGGAGGAAATTCACTCTCTCCGTCAGAAAACTGGGTTAACCCAGTTTTCAAGCACCTCACACAGGCTGCAACTTGTGTAGACCGCCAGAAACCTATGTTTACATAGGTTTCTGACCTGGGGATGAGGCTCCTATGGCGGCGTTCTGTTCGTCGCGGAACTGAAGCCAGTCGCGGGTCAGCGCAAGATCGAAACCAGAAGTGCCGTCAGTGCTGATGGTGATCAGCCGCTCGCCGATGCCCACCAGCTGTTTGCCGAGCCCTTCGGGTCCCCGGCGTGCGGAGGTCGAGCGCTCGATCGCGCCGGGATCCCGGCCGAGCTCGGCGCACCATTCGTCGAGTATGCGGTTCTTGTGAGTCAGCGTGTCGATGTCTCCGAACCCATGCCAGATGTTCGCGTACTCGGCCGCCAGCCGGAGCGTTTTTCGCTCGCCACCACCGCCGACCAGGATGGGAATCGGCCTCGTCGGTGCGGGATTGAGTCGGCCCAACCGTGATCGGATCCGCGGCAACGAGTCGCCCAGTGCGGCGATCCGGCTGCCGGGTGTGCCGAACTCGTAGCCGTACTCGGCGTAGTCCTTTTCGAACCACCCCGCGCCGATCCCGAGTATCAGGCGACCGTCGCTGATGTGATCAACTGTGCGCGCCATGTCGGCCAGCAGCTCGGGATTGCGGTAGGAGTTGCAGGTCACCAGCGCACTGATCTCGACGCGCTCGGTCTGCTCGGCCCACGCGGCCAGCATCGTCCAGCACTCGAAGTGCTTGCCGTCCGGAGCGCCCCCCAGCGGGAAGAAGTGGTCCCATGTGAAGATCACATCGACGCCAGCATCTTCAGCGGCTTCGACTGCGCGCCGCAGATCTGCATAATCCGTATGCTGCGGCTGCAGTTGAACTCCGATCCGAACAGGGCGATTGGCGTACGGCGGCTCCGACATGAGACTCCTCCTGGCGAGAATTCGTGTCGGCCATTGTGGCGCACCCGGCATCGGGTGAGAATGTCGGCGTTGAGGTATCAGAGGATTGGAGGGGCACTCATCCCCCGCATGCATAGCCGTCCGGCGGAGAAGGTGCCGTGAAGCATCGCAGTCCCCTGGTCACACTTGCCGCCGTCGTTCTGGCCTTCATCATCATGTTCACCGTCAACATGTTGAGCGGCCCACCGGGCAGCAGCTCCACTGGAAGCGCGGGCCCAACAGCGGCGCCAACGACTGCCGCAGGCCCTCAGCAGACGGCATCTGCCACGCCCTCCGCGAGCGAAACCCCCGAAGACAGCGAGTTCCCCGAGCAGGCGGTGTACGCCGGCCGTACCGACGATGGCCCGGCAGCGATCGCCGTCGCGGTGCTCGGCAACCAGGCCGCTGCTTATGTGTGCGACGGCCGCAATGTCGAGTCCTGGTTTCGCGGCACTGTCGAGGGTGGGCGCCTCTCGCTGAAGAGCAAGAGCGGGGAAGCACTCCAGGCGGAGCTCGACGGCGACCACCTCAAAGGCACCGTGCAGATCAAGAGCGGCACACAGAAGTTCGAGATCAATGAGGCGAGCAAGCCCGCAGGCCTCTACCGGGCGCGCGGATCCAAGACGACCATTGGATGGATCGTGCTTGAAGATGGGTCGCAGGTAGGAGTCCAGACAACCGGCGCGGACTCCTCGGCAGCACCTCAGCTCGACCCCGACAATCCGCAGGTCATGGTTGACGGCGAAAGTCTCGATGCCGCCGCGGTAAACGGTGGCGAAGATCTGTGAGTAGAGGAGACTCATGACCAGCATCCCGGTTCCCGCCTCGGACGCTCCTGCCGCCGAACCCAGCGGCACCAAGATCGGCCCCGTAGTGATCGCGTTTGCCATTGGAGCGGCGGTCTCCATCGCGCTGGGCGTCTACGGACGGCTTCATACACCGACGGGCCACGCCGTCAACATCGCAGGGTTTTCTAGCGGCGCCGCAGCCAAGGCGGCGCTCGCCAGTGTCGCCATGGGTCTGGCGATCGTGCAGATCGTGACCGCGCTGGGGGTGTACGGACGGATCCCATTGCGTGGCGCCTGGGTCAGTCCAGTCCATCGCTGGTCCGGGCGGCTGGCTGTCCTGATCTCGGTTCCGGTGGCTGTGCACTGTCTGTACGCGCTGGGTTTCCAGGCCTTTGACGGCCGAGTCATCGCCCACTCGATCTTCGGCTGCTTCCTCTACGGAGCCTTTGTTTTCAAGATGTTGATCTTGACCCGGGATGATTCACCGGGATGGGCGCTGCCGCTGGCTGGAGGGCTGGTGTTCAGTAGTCTGACCGCTCTCTGGACCACGGCGGTGTTGTATTTCCTTGTTTGATCATCAGCAGTTCCCAACCAGACGGAGCAAACATGCAACCATACGACCGACCGACCGACACCCTGCCAATCTCTCGGCGTACGGCGATCATCAACGCCGGGCTAGCGGCCGCCGCCCTCGCCGGCCTCAGTTCCTGCACCAACTATTCAACCACCCCGGCGAGCGAGCCGTCTGCCGTCGCCTCCGGTGGCTCGAGCGGTGCCGCCGGACCACTCACCGTCATGGAAACGGACATACCCGTGGGCAGCGGCAAGATCTTTCCCGACGCACAGGCCGTGATCACCCAGCCGAAGGCGGGAGAATTCAAGGCGTTCAGCGCAGTGTGCACCCACCAGAGCTGTACGGTGGCCACTGTCACAGACACGATCAACTGTGACTGCCACGGCAGCAAGTACTCGATCACCGATGGTTCGGTGGTGAATCCTCCAGCCCCTAAACCATTGCCTGCCAAGACGATCACGGTCGACGGAGACACCCTTACTGTCACCTAGGCTCTCGAGCTCCACGACGACCAACGCGTCTCTGCGCACAAAGCCGCAAAGTACTCCCGATAGGGGCAAATCGGACGTCATTCGCGACCTTGTGCGCAGAAACGATCCAGAGCCAAGGAGCTCAGGATCCTCCGAAGGCGATCATCTCGTTCAGAGTCGCCAGTCGACGGCTCACGAGCGCTTGCGCGCTCACGCTCCACAGTCTCCGGGCGAGCTTCGCGTCCGTGGCCAGTCCACTTACCTCCAGTGGATGCCTGTTCGCGTAATAACCGCCGGTCACTCCCGCTACTTCATCTGATGTCGCGAGATAGACCGCGGTAGTAGCCGCCCGTTCGGGATTGGATTGCATCGGTCGGGTGACGGTATGCAGCATGCGACGTCCCCCGGTTTCGTACCTGCCTAGGTTGGTCCGCACGAAGCCTGGATCAGCGACATTGGCTGTGATTCCAAGGCCCCCAATACGCCTGGCGAGCTCGCGTATGAACAAGATGTTCAACAACTTGCTGGTGCGGTAGCTATCCGGAGTAAGCGGGGCGCCAGTCACCACACTGCTCAGATCGACCATCCGCACCTGAGTGTGGACCGCCGATGAGATCGCAACCACTCGCGCCGGCGCCGCGGAGCGAAGGCGCGGCAGCAGCAGATGCGCCAATAGGAACCCAGCCAGGTGGTTGGTCGCGAAATTGGTCTCGATGCCCTCGTCTGTGAGCACCAGCCCGCTGCGCGCTTCCGCAGCATTGAGAATCAGACCGTCAAGACGGGGCGTACTGTCCATGACCTGGTACGCGAGGGATCTGACCTCCCTCATCAGCGAGAGATCCGCGGCCACCACCTGGAGATCAGCGTCCGCTACCCGGTTCCGAATTCGATCGGCCGCAGCCTCACCTCGCTCGGTGGTACGCGCCCCGATCAGGATCTGCGCACCGCGTGCGCCGAGCTGTGTCGCGATCGCCTCACCAACGCCGCTCGTTGCGCCGGTGACAAGAAAGGCGGGCCGGTACTCAGGGCCGACAGGCTTCTCAGTCACCGGCGGCTACGATCCGGGCCTTTTCGATCACGGTGGAGGCCTGATCGGTGGGCTCGGTCATCGCAGCTCTCCTCCGTGAGGCTTATCTCAGACTGTCACATCAGTCCAAGCAGCCTCACGAACTGGGTCGTGCGAAGAACTCGAGCTGGTGAGGGGTTGAGTCCCTCAAAACGTAACGCCAGATGCGCAAGAAAAGCCGAGAGGCCGGGCGGAAGGGCAACTGGCGTCAGTTTTTGAGAGATGTCGTCGGCATGTGTTTCAGGTTGCGGACACCAATCAGTTAAATCAGGATGTTGCCGCTGGGGATGACAAGCCCGCGGACGTCGAAGGCTTCGGTTGCTTGCTCAATCGAGGGCGGGGGCTGATCGCCGGCCAGTTCCCGCATCAGGGGAAAGACGATGTCTGTGTTGGCGCGGTCGTAGTGCTCCTTGGACTCCCAGACCTGCACTATCTGGAAGCCGTCGGACGTCGCACGTCCGATGTGCACCAGCAAACCATGGACGGACGGGCCGGCTCGCTTGATCAGCTCCGCATGCATCCTGTCGTACGTCTCGACGGGTGCTGGGACAGTGGTGATGACCCCGTACATCTGCAACCTCCTCATTGTCTTGAGGGCTGGCAGCCCCTGTCAGGGCCTCAAAACTACTACGTTTATAGTGACCTGTCACTACGTTTATAGTGACCGGGTGACTTCAGCGAAAGTCCGAGCTCTGGACGCTGCGATTGAGCTGCTTGGAACTGAGGGGCTGCGCGCACTCACCCACGTACGAGTCGATGAGCGGGCGGGGATTCCCAAGGGCTCGACGTCCAACTACTTCCGTACCCGGACGGCTTTGCTGACCGGTGTGGCTGAGCGAATTCTCGAGCGTGAATTGCCAGGAGTCGGCGCCGCATTCTCCCCGGCGTCCGTCGAAGACTTCGTCGATGCACTTTGTGGGCTGTTCGCGTACCTGACTGGCCCGAACCGCGTCCTGACTACTGCCCGGCTGGTCCTCTTCATGGAGGGGAGCCACGACGCCGGTCTCCGAGCGGCCCTGACGCGCGGTCGAGCGGCGAGGGTGGCGACGGTGGTTCCCGCTCTGGCTGAGCTCGGCGCGCGTGATCCACGAGCTGCTGGCGCCGCAATCGCCGCCTGCTTCGAGGGATTCATCTTGCACAACATCGCCAGGCATGACGATACGGACCCGCGGCCGACGTTTGATCTCGTCGTGAGAGCTGCGCTGGCCTAGAGCAGCGATTACGCGAGGTCAACTCCTGACAGCATGGCGCCAAAGTGGGACTATGCGGCCATGCCGCGGGACGCGCGTACGGTCGCCAAGTACGTCGTTGGAGGGTTGGCCCTTGCCGCGATGCTCGCGCTAGCGCCGTTCTTCTTCGCTTCTGGTTTGATGGCGCCCGGCTGGGCGGTTGGAGTCTTCATCGGCGTCTGGCTGGTGCTCTTTGGCCTCGGCTGCGTCTGGATCAAACGCAAGCCACTGTGGGTAGTACCGCTGCCATTCATGGCGGCCGCGATCTGGTTCGGCGGCATGAATGCAGGGGCAGCATGGCTGGGCTGGACGGCCTGAATGCTACGGGGTGTGTGCGCGAGGGGGGATTTGAACCCCCACGTCCTTGCGGACACTGGCACCTGAAGCCAGCGCGTCTGCCGTTCCGCCACTCGCGCTCGGGTCGCAGCCAGATTTGCGAACCAGCCGGGAAAGGCTAGCACGCCTGAATCGTT
>DATHIJ010000241.1:0-2563 GCA_035489975.1 Propionibacteriaceae bacterium
AACGATGAGCAGCCAGATGTTCGGTGCAAACGGTACTGCCATGATCGATACCGCGGCAAGAGTGCCGCCAAGGATCATGGCAGGTCGGCGCCCCACAGTATCGGTGAAGCGCCCGGCCGGGCCGACGGCGATGGTTTGAGCCACGGCGGCACAGGCGAACGCGATTCCCGTCCAGGACGCCGGTCGGTGCAGCAGTTCCACCACGAGTACTGGAATCAGTGACGACCGGACTCCGAACGAGGTCCAGCCTTGGGCGAGGTTGCTGAAGCATGCCGCCTGATAACGGGGGTCGCGTACCACCACGCGTAGCGGCACGGTCTCGGCGGTCTGCTCATCGGGCTTCGCACTGCGTCGGCGGAGCAGCACCAATCCCGCGGTTCCAGCGACGACGAGTGTCCCGGCGTAGAAGAAGAACGGGGCGGTGAGCGAGATGGCTGACAACGCGCCGCCGAGAGCAGGCCCGGTAATCCCACCGATGAGAAACCCCGCCTGAAAGAAGCCAGCCGCGCGACCGCGTAGCCCGGCCTCCACCGAGGTGAGCAGCAAGGTGAAGGCCGAGACGGTGAACATCGCCGAGCCGATTCCGCCGACGCCGCGAAGCACCAGCAGTTGCAGGTAGCTGCCCGACAGACCGGCCAACCCGCTGGAAATCGCGACGATGAAGATTCCCGTGGCCATGATGATCCGCTCGCTGAGGACCTTGATCAGCCACCCGCAGAAAGGGCTGGAGATCAGGCGCATCAGGGCGAACGCAGAAATCACCGCACCGACTTCAGCATTTCCCACGCCGAAGCTCCGGGCAAAAACCGGCAGCACAGGTACCAGGACTCCGAAGCCCACGGCGACACAGAACGCGACGAGGCCCAGCACGTAGACCTCACGAGGGAGCAAACGCCGCGCTTCCATCCACGTCCGCGCGGCCCCCAGCCTGCCCACCGGGACAGTCTGCCAGGGACACTAGGCTGGGATGCTCGAGATCAACCCCAGGAGGCGCCGAATGGGAACATCGGCTCGGAACGGGCCACGGACGTCAGCGCGTCGAACTCGCCGTACGCTGCCGGTGCTCCCTGCGAGTCCGCCCGCCGATGATCACGTAGCCCCGCCGATGACGGAGCCAGCGCCGCTCGCCGAGACCACGGCTCCCTCGCCGTACGCAGCTGAGACAACCGCCGCCGTGCCTCGAGGCCTGCAGATTGCCGCTGCCTGGTCTTGGCGGGTGATCCTCGTGGTCATCCTGCTCGGGGGAATCGTCTGGCTGGCGCGCTACCTGTCTGAAGTGTTCATTCCGGTGGCGGTTGCGATCCTGCTGACTGCGCTGATGTTGCCGGTGGCCAACGCGCTTAAGAGAGGGCGGTGGGGGTTGCCGAGAGCAGCGGCGACCGCGATTACGGTGCTCGGCGCGGTCGCGTCGATCGTCGCCGTTCTGATCGTGATCGGTGGACAGATTGCTGGGCAGGGCGCGGAACTCTCAACGAACGTGGTGAACGGCTTCAACCAGTTGAGCGACTGGCTTAACAATGGCCCACTGACCGAGTGGCTTCGCAATGGCCCGCTGCATCTGAACGCCGCCTGGCTTGATTCTTCGACTTGGGTGGCCAGGATCACCGACTTCCTGACGGCAAGCGGTAGCACAATCGCGGGCTATGCGGCCGAATTCGGTGCCTCAGTTGGGCACTTCCTTGCTGGTCTCGCCCTTGCCCTCTTCTCTCTTTTCTATTTCATCTACGACGGCCGCGGCATCTTCACCTTCTTGCTGAACTTCATTCCGCGCGCTTCGCGGGATCGGGTGGATCAAGCGGCACTGCGGGGCTGGGGGTCACTGTCGTCGTACGTGCGGGCAACAATTCTTGTCGCACTGGTCGACAGCATTGGCGTGCTCATTGTGGCGCTGATACTGGGTGTGCCGGTTGCTCCCGCACTAGCGGCGCTGGTCTTCATCGGCGCCTTCATTCCGATCGTCGGGGCGCTGGTCTCGGGTTTCGTTGCAGTGCTCGTCGCCCTAGTCGCGCTTGGCTGGGTCGAGGCGTTGATCATGCTCGGCGGTGTCATCTTGGTGATGCAGCTCGAGGGCCATGTGCTGCAGCCGTTCCTCCTGGGACGCGCGGTCAAGTTGCATCCACTGGCGGTGTTGATCTCAATAGCGATCGGCATCCTCGTGGCTGGAATCGTGGGGGCGCTCCTAGCGGTACCGCTGTTGGCCTTCACCAAGTCGTTCGTTCTGTACCTGGCCGGGACGGCGGAGCCACCGTTGGGGGGGAGGATGCATTTGCCGGCTGTGCGTCTGCCGGCTGTGCGCCACCGGCACTAATGCCGACCTAGCGGAAACCTAGTAAAGCGCTAGAGCGCGGAGCCCTTCTTGTACTGGGCGTAGGAGATGTTCCAGTCGGAGTAGCCGTTGCCGTGTTCCACGCCGCGGCTGGTGCCAGTGGTGACGACTGGGTCACCGATCAGGGTGCGCCGGAACAACCAGGAGGCGTCTCCGGTGCTCATCCCGACGCACCCGTGACTGGCGTTGCGGCGGCCAAAGTGCGCTGCATTCCACGGTGCGGCATGGAGGAACTCG
>DATHIJ010000242.1:0-2354 GCA_035489975.1 Propionibacteriaceae bacterium
GGCGCCGCCGCCCGCCGTTTCGCCCCCGCCACCACCGCCGCAACCAGCAAGCGAAACCGCTAACGCAAGTGCCGCACCGGCGACGAGGCCGGCACGCAGTTTTCCGTTCACAAGGGACCTCCGATGGATGAAGTAGTACGCGTTTCTGGCGGCCGGGTCCGGGGTTCGGGATTGGATGGTTGTCAGCCAGGCACGCCGATGCCGAGATCGTAGCTCCGCCAACGGGTCAAGTGGTCCGAAGCGGGTCGGCGTGCCGTAGCTGTCACCGGATCTTGACCAACCGGATATCCAGCGGGCGCTTGCATCCAGGAGGGGAGCTACTCCTCGGGGATCGAGCGCCCGAAGTTCTCCACCGTGATCATCTCAGGCTCGGGGCCACCACGCCGGCCGGTGTCCAGAGCGTCGATCGCAGCGAGCTCCTCGGCGGAGAGCTCGAAGTCGAACACGTCGATGTTCTCGGCGATCCGATGCGGCTTGGTCGACTTCGGGATCACCGAGCGGCCGTGTTGCAGATGCCATCGCAGCATGACCTGAGCGGGAGTCTTGTCGTGGGCCTTGGCGATGTCGCCGATGACCGGGTCCTCGAGGGTGCTGCTGTGATGCCCGTCGCGATAGAAGGTGATGCCGCCCAGCGGGGACCAGGCCTGGGTCAAGATGCCGTGCTCGGCGCCAAGGGCCTGCACTTCTCCCTGCTGGAAGTAGGGGTGGACCTCGATCTGGTTGACTGCTGGGACCACGGTGGCTCGGTCGAGCAGCGGGGTGAGGTGCTCGACCATGAAGTTGCTGACCCCGATGGCGCGTACCTTCCCGTCGCTGAGCAGCGTCTCCAAGGCCGCGTACGCCCCCAGGGTCGCCTCGAAGTCCGATGGCAGCGCCTGGTGCAAGAGCAGCAGATCGATCTGGTCGACTCCGAGCTTGCGGGCGCTCTTCTCGAAGCCGTGCAACGTTTTGTCGTAGCCATAGTCGCTGATCCAGATCTTCGTCTCCAAGAAGACCTCATTGCGGTCCACGCCGGAGCTGTGCACGGCTTCTCCAACCTGGCGCTCGTTGCCGTACGCAGCCGCTGTGTCAATTTGCCGGTAACCGGCAGACAGCGCCGCCTCTACCGCGGCTCGGGTCTCCTCAGCGGGTGTCTGGAACACGCCCAGACCCAGCGCGGGCAGCTCAACGCCGTTGTTCAGCGTCAGTGTTGAGACATCGGGCATGACATACCTCGTTTCCTTAACGTCTTTGGTTTGCCGCGATCCACGTTTCGACGCTAGAACCCAGGCGGGCAATGAAACAGGCACTGCCAGTACACGCCAAGATTGCGGCTCATGACAGACGGTGGCCCCTTCGACTGGTTGAAGAGCGAGCACCGTCGGGGGTTCAGGCGCGCAGGCGGATCTGGCGCAGCCATTCCTCGGCCTGAGACTGGGCTGATTGCACCTCTTCGCCGCGTACCGCGAGACCTTCGCCGATCGTGGCACGGGGGGCCAAGGCGGCGTAGTCACGTTCGGTTGAACCGAGGCCGCTCACCACGTACGTGACGAACGGGTAGAGGGTCTTGCCGCTGAAGTCAAAGCTCTCCATGAAGGTCGACATGATCATTGGCGCTCGGTTGTTCCAGATTGGGCTGCCGACCAGGACGGTGTCGTAGTCACTGATGGACGTCCGCGGGTTCGCGATGCCCGGTCGAGCGTTGTCGTTCTGCTCGCGAACGTTGCGCTCGACGGTGGCGTCGTAATCGTCGGAGTACGGGTCGGCGGCTTCGATCCGATAGACGTCGCAGGCGAGCAGCCGGCGGATCATGCCGGCCAGCACCTCGGTGTTGCCGACCTCCAGGGTCCTGCGGCCCCCGTAGTAGTAGTTCTCACCGGCCCGGGAGTAGTAGGCGATGAGGATCCTGCGGTCGCCGGCGCGTTCGGTGGTGTCAGGCATCGGTGTGTCGCGTCCTGTCGGTGGCGAGGAGGGCTCGGTCTGCGAAGCACCGCATCCGCTGGCCACGGTGCCGGCCACTGCTGCGGCGCCAACGGCCAAAGCGGCGCGGAGGAGGGATCGGCGGGTCAAAGTTCCCAGATCGTACGGCTTCATTGGTGGTGTCATCGTGCTGCAGGCGGTCAGCGATTGATCCACCGTTGCATGTGCGCGGGGTAGCGCTCGCCCTGGACGTCGACCCGGTCGGCCGCCGCGGTGAGCTCCTCGAGGTCCTCAGGGGTGAGCTCGATGTCGACCGCACTGGAGTTCTCCTGCAGGCGGTGGATCTTGGTGGTGCCGGGAATGGGCACGATCCATGAGTGCTGGGCCAGCAGCCAGGCCAGCGCCACCTGTGCCGTAGTGGCGCCCTTACGTTCGGCGATCACCGATAGCAGGTC
>DATHIJ010000243.1:0-3339 GCA_035489975.1 Propionibacteriaceae bacterium
CCCCCTGCCGGAGTTCGGCTCTCCCAAATCATCAAGGTGGCGCCTACGGCGCCACGCCCGCTTCGGCCCATGCCCTCCGCCTCCGGCCGGAGCGGGCGAGCTTCACCTCAGACGGGCCATCCCGAGTTGTGGAGCTCGAAGACCTCAACAGTCTCTTCTGGCCACTCAACTGCGCGCCATTTGGCCTGGAAGTCCTCGTTCTCGAGAATCGCTCGCTGCAAGTCCGCGCGCGACGCCCATACGTCCACAATCATCATTCCGGACTCCGTAGCGACGCAGTAGTGAGCTTCGGGGCGGTCCGGAGCCATCGATATCGCATCAGCAAGGGTCTCGTCATAACGGGCCAACAGCTTCTCCGGATCACCCTCAGTTCGGAAGACCACCAGCACAGCCACTCGCCGCTCCCTCCGTATGGATTGAGACTCAGCATCCTCCGGCCGAACGGCTCACGCCAACTGGATCTACCGCTTCTCACGCGGCTGGTGCGTGTGGAAGGCATCGTCCTCGGAAGTATCAGTACGGACCCGCTTGCGGGGATCGGCGTTCGCGATTGGTTAGCCGCTGCGACGAGGAGTTGGCGTTGTCCCAAGGGGGTAGACGGTCAGTAGCGCTCGCGCCGGGCGATGGTGCGGACCGCATTCGCGGTCGGCTGGCTGGGTGTGATCGTGTCGACGTAGACGATGGCGTCGTACTTGTCCGGCACGATGGATTTGCCGTCGTAGACTGCCCAGTCGGCGGAGGTCCAGCCGAAGGCATGTTCGGTCTGTGGCTGTCGGAGCCAGGCCTCGGCCGCGTGTTCGTGGGTCGGGCGGCGTAGATCGACGGCCAGCGCTTGCTGTCCGGTGGACGCCAGACACCAGGGAAGGGAACCCACCGGTGACGGCCCTGCGGAATGGACGACAAGATCGCCTGAAGCCAGATCCGCGTCGAGCGCACGCTGGTGGCAGGTACCCTCACCGAACTCGAGGGACACGGCCACGTACGCGTCACCGTAGCCCTCGGTCAGGATGTCACCGAAGTTGAGCTCGGGGTGGTCGGTGCCGCGACCGATGTGGGCGTTGTGGGCCCAGACCACGACCTTGGCGTCTGTCGGTGCCTGGTCGAGGAGCTCGAGCAAGGTCTCACCCATAAGACGGCTCCGGTCGTTGCGATCAGGTCCGGTCCATCGCCGCATCTGTCGCACGAAGCGGGCGACTCGTTCCGCTTCCCCGTCACCGCCGCCGGCGGTGTCGAGCGTCCGCTCCAGCGTCCGGACCTTCTCGTGGGCGGCCGACAGGGCTGATTCGGAGGCGGTGTCGCTCAACGCAAAGGGCCAGCGGGCTTCGAGCTCGTTTAACGCGTCGAAAGTGGAGCTGAGATCCGGCACCAGCGCAGGATTCGTACGGCGAAGGTAACGCATGACGTGCGCACGACCTACCGCGTTGTATCCGCTGTCCAGTCCCCAGAACTCGACTCGATGGTCCTCGGGTGCCTGGTCGTTGTGGCCGCGGAGCCAACGGAGTAGGGCGGCGACTTCCGCGGTATCCCAGGCGGTGTACCCCTGACCGGTCAATGCGCTGGCGGCGTCTCCTCGGCCGTGCCGTACGAACTCGTCGATGGGTACACATCCGGAGTAACTCGCTTCGAACGCGACCACCGTGTACCCGAGTCTCGAGACGAGGAACTCGATCAGGCGATGCTTCATCGCGAACAGCTGATGCGCGCCGTGGGTGCTCTCACCGAGTCCTACGACCTTGGCGTCGGCGAAGAAGTCGACCAGCTGCTCCAAGTCCGATGTATTCCCATCTGGTTCCGGCGTGGTCACCGGCACAGCGGAGTCCCGCCACCACGCGACCACCGGAGCGAGCGCTGCTACGGAATCGACGACTCCCGTAGGTTCGGCGCTCGAAGAGATCATCTCCTCATGGTCGGACCTCCGAGTGGCCCGGTCAACGCCGAACTCGCTCGAACTGCGCAGCAGGAAGGAGCGAGGACTTGCTGCCCGGCCGCGAGACCTCGCAGCCACGAGTTGGCATGGCCGCTGCTCAACGTCGGCGCAACGGATTGCACGCGCTCGGCGATGTGTCACTCGACACCAGGCGCGAGAGGGTCGAGGCCGAGGCGGCGGGCGCGCTCCTCGCAGGTTTCGTGGTTGTTTCCCAGCCCTCGGTGAACCCGGCCCCGAGCGGGTCACTAACCGCCGCCCACGCGAGACCGCGACCCGCGCGGCGATGGCTGGGTCGCGCCTTTATCGTGGACCGATGGCTTCGGTCAAGCAGATCCAAGTCACCTTCGACTGCGCAGAACCTGAGCGCGTCGCTCGTTTCTGGTGCGAGGTGTTGGGGTACGTCGTACCGCCGCCACCGGAGGGGTTTGCTACTTGGGACGATTTCGATCGCGCGCTACCGCCTGAGCATCAGGGTTCAGCGTTCGCATGCGTTGATCCCTCAGGTGTTGGCCCTCGACTATTCTTCCAGCGCGTTCCCGAAGGCAAGGTCGTCAAGAATCGGGTGCATCTTGACGTGCGGGTCGGCACCGGGCTCGTCGGTGAAGAGCGCGTGGCCGCACTTGAGGCCGAATGCGCACGACTGGTCGCGCTCGGCGCGGTACGCCTGCGACTACTGCCAGCCGATGGCTACGACGAGTCGTGCCTCGTGATGCAGGACATCGAGGGCAACGAGTTCTGTCTCGACTGAGTGACCGCGAACGTGAACATGCCTGTCGTCGGACTTCCCGCGCCACCACCCTTCCACCTCGCCGGATCGCGCCGAGCTGCCGATGGTCGTCCTCATCACGATCGCGTCGGTCGTCGTCCGTTGAGCAGTCATGACTTCGATGCCGGCCCGGAGCGAGCCCGACTGCGCAAACCCAGACGCTTCCATGCTTCGCGCACCGCTGCGTGGAATTCCGCACGATCCATTAGTTGAACAGTGATCAGCTGGCTGGTCTCATGCAAAAACCATGCGAGCAATCCGAGCGGCTGTGTCGAAGTTCTCGGTCAGCAGGTTCTTGGTCACGGCTAGCGACGTGCCGGTGGCGGTATCTGCGCCTGCCCAGCTGCCTCCTACACCGCCCATCCCGAACGTTGTCTCCGAACGCTCCTCAACCGAAGGCCCGCCCAGCCCATACCCGAGAGTCCAACGCACCTGATTGCCGAACACCTCGTCTTTGCCTTCGACCGCTAGGGTCGCTACCTGCTCCAGCGCTTCGGGGCTGATGAGCCGAAGGCCGTTGACCTCACCGAGCAGAGCCGCATACATCTTCGCAATGGCACGCGCGGAGGTCTTGCCGCCGGCAGGAATATCGGCGCCGATGACTTCCGGGTCGTTGCCGAGGTCGGCGTTAGGGAACAACGACATC
>DATHIJ010000244.1:0-2092 GCA_035489975.1 Propionibacteriaceae bacterium
CCCGCACCGCGAGGCTCCGGACACCGTCGCCCGGTTGCTGCTCGACCAATTAGGAAGATCTTGATCTACCCGTTTCCAAGACACGGTAGTCGTCTGCAGGAAGCGCGGTGCTTCGGTCAGACCGTGCAGCGGGACGGCGACCCTTCCTGCGCTGTTCGGCGTCGCCGTCGTGGCGTCGACCGGGGTGGTCGTCAGTGCGTGGCGTCCTCCTGCCCGGCGCCCTTGACGGCGTACCGCACGTGGGTGGCGTACTGCGAACTCCAGGTGCCGAGCACCTCGAGGTCGAGGTCCTGCTCGAATCCCTCGAACAGCCGCTTCCCGCCGCCCAGCACGAGCGGCGCGGTGGAGATCGCGAGCTCGTCGACCACGCCTGCCGCGAGGCCCTGGCGGATCAGGTCGGCACCACCACCGAGGGAGACCCCGCCGTCGCCAGCGAGCTCGCGTGCCTTCAGCAGCGCGGCGTCGAAGCCGTCGATGAACAAGAAGCCCGTACCCGGGTCGGGCTGGTCCTCGGTGCGGTGTGTCAGCACGATCAACGTGCCGGGGAACGGGTTGGTGCCGCCCCAGGCGCCGGCGGCGTCGTACATGTTGCGGCCGACGATCCCGCAGCCCAGCCCTTCGGTGAGCGACTCGTAGTACTCCCGGTCCGCGCCGTGCATACCGTCGGTGTCGCGGCCGTCGTCGGCGTAGGTCCACGGGCCACCCATCACCCAGTAGTGGAGACGCTCGCCCCCGATGCCGAGGCCGTGCTCTGGCCCGTCCTGCGGCCCCACGATGTAGCCGTCGACCGAGGTCGTGATGGCTGCGATGACCTTGCCCATGGTTCCTCCTTCGTTCGGGTACGCCAGATCAGACCGTCGCACACCCCCAGAATCATCGGTGGTGCGCACCACCCGAGGGCTCAAGCCCTCACAAACGGCAACTCGCGATCAGCGGCGCGAAGTGTACGGACATGGCCGGACATCGGACCTGCTAGAAGTCTTAAGTAGCCGCATTCCGCATGGTTGCACAGCGCTACCAACCCCTCCGGTAGCGCATCTTGTCAAGATCTCCTACCTTGCGGCTCGCCCAGCTTCGGGAGCCCCTGGCCCGATGACGGGTCGCCTTGCGGGCGGCGATCCTTAGCCGCCTCTGGCAAGCGAACAGCCAACTAATGAACACCCTTCCCGCCGAACGACCCATTGCCGGACATCGCGCTTGATCTTGCCCTGGCTCAAGCGGGCAGGCTCGCAACTTACTGGTGCTCAACCAGGGCGGTGAGGAGGGTTCTTTCGTCGTTGTCAGTCAGGCCTGCTCGCCGTGGGTGGTCGGTTGCCCGGGTCAGCTCCCAGCTGAGCGTGCCGGCGAGAGTCTGCTCCAGCGGCCGCGTGCTGAGCCCGACCCGTCGTGCCTTGCTGCTGTCTCGGGCGTTGAAGCCCCAGCCACTCGGGGTCGACGAGCCAGAGCGGAAGGGACCGCTCCCCTAGCTGCGTAGTCCGTCAAGCTCGCGCGGACATCAGTATTCGGTAACACGTTACTGGTGTACGGCGTCCCTTCATCAATTGCGCCGAAAGCCTTTCGTACTCATCGGGAGGTTCGGTCAGGCTGTCCCACGTGGCTTCACTCATTACCGTCGTGCCGGCGGGCCGCGCGAGGTCCTGCAATCTATTAGCCAGGTTGACAGTGTCTCCCACTAGGGTGTATTCGAGGCGTTCATCCGAGCCAAGTAGCACGGCCGCGACCTGCCCGGTGGAAAGGCCGATGCCCATGCCGAAGACCGGTTGACCTCGGCTCGTCCAGGTTTCGTTAATCTGATGTTGTTGCGAGTGCATTTCTTGGGCGGCGGCGAACGCCTGATCGGCGTGCTGACCAGGGGAAGGCGTGGGGCCAAAGACAGCGAATACGGCGTCTCCCATGTATTGCATGACGATGCCAGCGCAGTTCTTGATCACATCGTTCATGGCGCGACGATGCTCGTTGAGCTGAGCTGCCAGTTGGGCGGGGTCGATGGTTTCGGCGATTCCGGAGTATCCACGAATGTCCGACATCAAGACAGTTATCTCTAGCAACTCAGGTTGGCCAATGCGGAGACCGCCACGACGCAGGCGGTCGG
>DATHIJ010000245.1:0-4533 GCA_035489975.1 Propionibacteriaceae bacterium
GCCAGCATGGTTCCGAATACCGGCGCGAGTTCGCCAGCCGGTGAAAGTCCGGCCCAAGTAAGGAGTAGCGTCCGCTTGGTAGCGAGTGTTGCGTGGCCGCTGGCGACAGTGGTCGCGAAGCGTACACAGCGATTGCGTGGGGTGTGGGATTGAGCCACGAAAGGTTAGACATTGCAGGGGCCGAGAGTCTCTATTCGCTCGAAGGCAACATGTGCGGCACCGCTACGCGAGGTGCTGACGCCCTGCCGGGGTCGAAGGCTGTGAATCGGCATGCAAAAAGGACCCCCTTTTCGTGGTGATCGGCATCCAATCGGGACCCCGGGATAGAGGGTCCACACTGGCTTCCATGATTCTTGGAAGCCGAGGTTGGGATGCTGGTCGTGGAGACGATTGCGAAGGTTCGCCGCGCGTTTTTTAGACAGGGCAAGTCGATCAAAGCGATCTGCCGGGAGCTGGGCATATCCCGCAAGGTCGTGAGGAAGGTGATCCGCTCGGGGGCGACTGAGTTTCGCTACGAGCGAGAAGATCAGCCTCTGCCGAAGATTGGCCGCTGGCGAGACACGCTCGATCAGCTTCTGTCGGCGAACGAAGCAAAGCCATCACGTGAACGTCTGACTCTGATCCGGTTTTTCGAGGAACTGCGCGGGCGCGGCTATGATGGCGGCTACGATGCTGTGCGTCGCTACGCCAGGCGATGGGCCAAGGAGCGCGGACAAGCGACGGCCGCGGCTTACGTCCCGCTGAGCTTCGCGCCGGGAGAGGCCTTTCAATTCGACTGGAGCCACGAGGTCGTCCTGCTGAGCGGGGTGACGGTCATCGTGAAGGCTGCCCATGTCCGGCTCTGTCACAGCCGCATGATGTTCGTGCGGGCTTATCCCCGCGAGACGCAGGAGATGGTGTTCGACGCCCACGACCGGGCTTTCGTCCTATTCAAGGGCGCCTGCGGGCGCGGCATCTACGACAACATGAAGACGGCGGTGGAGACGGTCTTCGTCGGCAAGGATCGCCTCTACAATCGTCGCTTCCTGCAGATGTGCAGCCACTACCTCATCGAACCGGTGGCCTGCACGCCGGCTTCGGGCTGGGAGAAGGGTCAGGTCGAGAATCAGGTCGGGCTCGTCCGCGAGCGCTTCTTCACGCCACGGCTGCGGTTCAGGACCTACGACGAGCTGAACGCCTGGCTGCTCGATAAATGCATCGCCTACGCCAAGGCGCATCGCCATCCGGAGCTGACCGACCAGACGATCTGGGAGGTGTTCGAGGCGGAGCGGCCGAAGCTCGTCCCCTATGCCGGCCGGTTCGACGGCTTCCACGCGGTGCCGGCGTCGGTCTCGAAGACCTGCCTCGTGCGCTTCGATAACAACAAATACTCGGTGGCCGCCAGCGCTGTCGGCCGTCCCGTCGAAGTCCATGCCTATGCGGACCGCATCGTGATCCGCCAGGACGGACGGGTCGTTGCCGAACATCCCCGTTCGTTCGGCCGCGGCGACACGATCTACGACCCCTGGCATTACGTACCAGTGCTCGCCCGCAAGCCCGGCGCGTTACGCAACGGCGCTCCCTTCAAGGACTGGGTGCTGCCGGCCGCCATGGAGCGCGTGCGGCGCAAGCTCGCCAGCGTCGACGACGGCAACCGGCAGATGGTCGACATCCTCACCGCGGTGCTCACCGACGGGCTGCCGGCGGTCGAGGCAGCCTGTGCCGAAGCGATCGCCCACGGCGTTCATTCCGCCGATGTCGTTCTCAATATCCTCGCCCGCCAGCGTGATCCCGGCCCGCCGGCCACGATCCTCACACCGGCCGCGCTCACGCTGCGCCACGCACCCGTCGCTGATTGTGCCCGTTACGACAACCTCAGGAGAACCATCTGATGGAACGCACTCAACTCTTCGACCTCATGGGCGAGCTCAAGCTCTACGGCATGAAGGCCGCCTTCGACGAGATCATGGCCACCGCTGTCAAACGCCAGCATGAGCCTCAGCGTATCGTCGGTGATCTACTCAACGCCGAGATCAGCGAGAAGCAGGCACGCTCGATCAAGTACCAGCTCACCATCGCCAAGCTGCCGCTCGCCAAGGACCTCAACGACTTCCAGTTCGAGGGCACGCCGATCAACCAGACGCTCGTTCATGATCTCGCTGGCGGCGGCTTCATCGCTCAGCAGCGTAACGCGGTCTTGGTCGGCGGGACCGGCACCGGCAAGACCCATCTGGCCATCGCCATTGCCCGAAACTGCATCCGCGGCGGTGCTCGCGGCCGATTCTACAACGTCGTTGATCTGGTCAACCGGCTCGAGATCGAGACCCGCAACGGTCGGCAGGGCCGTCTCGCCGACCATCTGACGCGGATGGACTTCATCGTCCTCGACGAACTCGGCTATCTGCCATTCGCCCAATCCGGCGGTCAGCTCCTGTTCCACCTCGTCAGCCGGCTCTACGAGCGCACCTCGATCCTCGTCACCACCAACCTCGCCTTCGGTGAATGGCCGAGCGTGTTCGGCGACGCCAAGATGACGACCGCCTTGCTCGACCGCCTGACCCATCACTGCGACATCGTCGAGACCGGAAACGACAGCTGGCGCTTCAAGAGCCGAGACAACGATCACGCTCCAACAACCCGCGCTCGCGCCGTCTCCGCAACCCCGACCAGCTCCGACGGCGCGAGCGCTACCGCCAAAACCCGTCGCTCAAAGGGGTCCCTTTTGGACGCCGATCGGGGGTCCCGATCCAGTGCCGATTGACACAATATGCTAGGAACGCGACGAAGATATGCGCCTCGATGCGCTCTATCAGTTGATGATGGATGGGTCGCAATTTCAGATCGTCTTTGAGATTCTTGAACGCTGCCTCGATCTCGACCAGCTGAATATAAAACTGCCACAGCTGCGCAGGATCTTGGCCGGATAGATTGGTCCGCAGAAGATAGCGGCCTTCGCGGCGACGCACCGTTCTTAACTTCTTTCGGTTCAGGGCGTAGCTGAAGGCCGCGCCTTCCGATGCCACTTCCACGTCAACAAGACGCCACGCCGCGGGCGCCTTGGCGCGTGCGGCACCAAGTTTCATCAGCAACTCGTCGCGATCGATCTCCATGCTGGAGATTTCTTTGAGCCGCGCCCACAGCCACTTCAGCTTCCGGCGGCGGATGGCGCGTTCCTTGAGAACGCGTGCATGGCTCTGTGCCAGCACATAAAGCTCCTCATTTTTTGGCAGTAGCTTGACCTCCACACCCTCGCGCACCTCTTGCCAAGGCAGCGTGAGCAAATCCTTCTCCAATTTGGTGAGCCGTCCCTTAGGCGTGCCGACGAGGTAATTGATAGGGGGATCGGCCTGCCGCATCTCGGTCAGGACAACCTCGGTCGGAATGCCGCGATCCATGACCCAGACGCGTTCCGCCTTGCCGTACTGCGCCTCGATCTTCTGCAAGAACAAGCGCAACGTGGCATTATCGCGGGTGTTCCCGGCCAGGACCTCATAGCCGAGGGGAAAGCCATCGGGCGTCACCACCAGCGCAATGATTACTTGCACGCAGTCATTGCGCTTATCGCGGTTATAGCCGAACCGGCGCTTATCCTCATCATTCTCCGACGGATCGCACTCGAAATAGGTGCTCGTCAAATCATAGAGCAGGATGTCAAATTTGGCGCTAAACAGGTCGTGCCAACGCTGACGCAGATGGCTGAAGAGCGCCAGCTTGTGCGCAAGCAGCTTGTCCAGGCAGCGGTAGAGCGCATTCTTCTCAACCAGCGAATAATCCTCACCGAGAAGATCCCCCATCGCGCTTTGCTCGAACCACAAACGATGCAGTCGCCACTCACTGCCAGGATCGATCAGCCGATAGCACACGAGTGTCTGCAGGATATGCCGCCAGCTGGTTCCTTCGCGGGAATTCGGCAGCCGCGCTGCCCAGAACCGATCCAATGCAAGTTGCTCATACAGCTGGCACGCCAGCCAGCACGCTCCCCATTGTCGCGGCCGGTGCAACTGCATCGCGTCAAGCCGCACCTGCACCCCATACGCCTTGGCGTGCTCGGGCACGCCGCGGTCGGCGGGAAACAACGCAAGTTGCCGGTATCGCTGATTGTCTTGGTCAAGCGCCTCAATGACACGACACCAGGCGGCATGCTGGCTGTCGTTGATCTCACCGAGATACAGCACCGGCCGCTGCACGACCTTGCCGCCAGCACAACGCTTACTTTCCACAATGCTCCAATAACGATGCTCCTTGCCGTCTTTGATCCGTCGTGCGAATCGCAGGTACATGCCGACGGATTCTAAAAGTAATATTCGAGCTGAATAGGTACTTGGTCTTCACTACACGCGCTTTCTTGCCAGCCGGCATTGATTTGACTCGCGTTTCTTCCTTGAAATAGTCAATTCAGTCCGCCAGTTGAGAAAGTCGGGTTAGGAGACAGCGAGCTGGCATTTCGCTGCAGGCAGGCCATTGCCGTAGATCCGTTGGGCTTGACCTTCGAGCAGTACTTCATGAAGTCGCTCCGGCAAGCGGAACGGAGAGCACCTTCCTGTGCCTTGGTCG
>DATHIJ010000246.1:0-2468 GCA_035489975.1 Propionibacteriaceae bacterium
GCCAAGCGATCCGATCATCCGAGGCTTGTCTTTCTGGGTCGGCTCGACGAGCCCCGCAAGGGTCTCGACGTGCTGTTAGCCGCCGTGCCAGTGATCAGACAGGCTCAACCCGATCTCGAGGTGATCGTCGCCGGTCAGGGAACCCGGCGGCTGCCGCCCTGGTGTTCCAATCTCGGCACTATCACTGATGAGGCCAAGACGGCGCTGTTGCGCTCCGCCGACGTCTTCGTCGCACCACAGCGAGCACGCGAGAGCTTCGGCATCGTGCTTCTGGAGGCGATGGCGAGCGGCGTTCAGATCGTGGCCTCTGATCTTCCACCATTTGTCGACATGCTCGGTGCGCCGCAGGATGAGCAGCGACTAGGCGAGGTGTTCGCGGTGGGCGACCATCGAGCACTTGCCCGCGCAGCGCTCCAGGCGCTCGATCGCGCCAACCCGCTGCGGGCCACCAGGGCACGGCAGACGGCGCGGACCTACGACTGGTCGAGTGTCGGCGCAGCCGTCCTCGCAATCTATCGAGCGGTTCTTTCCGCTGCGCCCAGTGAACGGGCACGGAGCGGCATCGGATGAGCACCCCGGAGGTCCTCGCCGTGATGATCATCGTTGCGGTGGTCCTGGTCTGGTGGATCACCTGGCTCGCTACCCGGGTCAACCGGGCAACGGTGCGTGCCGAACACACCTGGTCGGTGCTGGATGCCGCACTCGTGGGACGCGCTCAGCGGGCGGCCGAGCTCGTCATGATGCCCGGCATCGACCCCGCCACAGCCCTGCTTGTGCTGGATGCGGCTGCCGCTGCTCTCGAGCCGGAGCTGCGACATGGGGAGCGCGAGCGGGCAGAGAGTGACCTCAGCCATGTACTCGACATGGTCGATCCGATGCTTCGAACGAACCCCAGCGAGCTTGACTCGGAACAAATCCGAGCCAGTATGTACCGCAGGCTCCACAACGATGCTGTGGCCACGGCCCTTTCGCTGCGGCGCCGACACACGGTACGAATATTGCGGTTGGCCGGCCGTACCGTCGAGCCACGTCCGTTCGAAATGGCAGACGGTGCGATCAACCGTCATAATGCGCGAGGCCGAGAACTAGGCTGGCCTCGTGCGAGGTAGCGAACGACGGATCTCGGGCGCCGGCGTTCCGCAGGGTCCCGAAGCATCGCCGATGACCGGATCCCCAGGACTGCCGTCCCTGGCACCGAAGGGCGTTGCGCTGTACGACACCGATCGGGTATGGACCCTGCCGAACGTGCTGAGCTTCCTGCGGCTGGCCGGTGTGCCGCTCGTGCTGTGGCTGATTCTGGGCCCGCAGGCGGATCGACTGGCCGTACTCGTACTGGCGCTTGGCGGGTTAACCGACTGGCTGGACGGTTACCTGGCACGGGCCTGGCACCAGACCTCCCGGATCGGGCAGATGCTCGATCCGATCGCCGATCGGCTCTACATTCTTGCTGTCCTGATCGGATTGACGTTGCGGGAAATCGTCCCGTGGTGGCTGGCTGTGATCATCGTGGGACGAGATGTCTTCGTCGTGGTGCTAGTACCAATTCTCAAGACGAGAGGCTACTCGTCTCTACCTGTGCACTTTGTGGGCAAGGTCGCCACCTTCTGCCTGCTGTACGCGTTTCCCTTGGTACTGCTTGGCTCGGGCCAGCAGGGCTGGCTTCAGCTGGCGTGGGTGTTGGGCTGGGCATTCGCAATCTGGGGGACAGCTCTCTACTGGTACGCCGGCGGCATTTACGCTCTTCAGATCATCAGGTTTCTCCGCTCCACGCCATCCATCCACGACCGCAGTCGCCCCAGCGTGACCCCTTAGCGGGCTCGGGACTCCACGGCCGGATGACGCCCACCTCCGCACGGCGCAGAGCCCGTCCTGGGCAGTCTGCCAACTCTGCGGCGGGAACACCCACTCAGGCGGCGGGTCGCGCGCCTGACGCCAGCATGGACCTGCTGAATCAGATCATTCGGCAGCCGGTCGACCCGGACTATGCACTTCTCGCGACACGAGCACACCAGCCGGCCCGTGGGCGCTGGACCCTCGGCGTACTGGCGATGATCATTGGCGCCCTGTTCGCTGTGGCAGCACTGCAAACCACTCGGGCAGCGCCTGCGCTGGAGTCGGAACGAACCGAGTTGATCAATCGCGTACAAAACGCGGAACGTGAGCAGGACGAACTGCAGGGGAGGGTCACCTCCCTGTCTCAGGAAATCGCAACGCTACGAGCCGCGGCTTTGGGCGATGATGATGCCGCGCGCGCCTTGGAGACCCGGATCGATGCCCTCGATCCTGTGGTTGGCAACGTGCCGGTAGCTGGTCCCGGGGTGCTGATCGTGGTGGACGACTCACCGTCGGCCACTGCAGACGGCCGGGACCGGGTTCTCGACATCGATCTTCAGGTGTTGGCGAACGGTCTTTGGGAGGCGGATGCCGAGGCGATATCGATCAACGGGCACCGACTATCAAGCCTGACG
>DATHIJ010000247.1:0-3041 GCA_035489975.1 Propionibacteriaceae bacterium
GGCCGCCGTCGAGGTTGACCGCCTCGCGACCCTGGGCATTGAGGAATTGGGCTACACGGGCCGAACGAGCACCGACAGCGCACACGCAGACGACCCGGGCGTCCACCTCGTCCATGCGCTGCATCAGCTGGTCCATCGGGATGTGCACTGAGCCGGCGATCCGACCGCCGGCCCATTCGTCGTCGGTACGGACGTCAAGCAGCATCCAGCCTTCGGCCACCCGCGCAGCGACCTCGCCGGGCTGGACGGCTGCCACCTCGTTCGCAAACACATGCTCACCCTAGTTGGCTGGCCTCCATCGAGCCGTTTCTGCATCACAAGGCCACGAATGTCAGCCAAATGGGCCCCTATGTCTCTCGTTTGTGACCGTGTGCGGAGAAACGTCGCATCGAGGGTGCCGTCAGCGTCGGCCGACGAACGCCATCGCCTCCGCAACCAGTTCCCGGCAGGCAGCGGCGTCGACCGTCAAGGAAACCCACTCTTTCATCGGCTTGCCCTTCCCGGCATCGAACGGCAACCCGTCGCGGGAAGTGATCAGCTCCGCCACTCGTCCGGCGGGCAGCTTGACGACGAGCCGGTCGTTGACCAGCATCGCGAAGATCGACTTATTGATCTTGATGGCGTTCGACCCGAACCCGCTGCCGCCCTCCGGGACGGTCACCCCGCTGACACCGGCGTACTCCTCGCACAGCGACTCGAACAACGCTGCATGACTCTGGTTGCTGGACATCATCTACTTCAATAGCTTGGATAGCCGCCGATCGGCAAGTTTTTTGCCGCCGGTCTGGCAGGTCGGACAGTACTGCAACGAAGAGTCGGCAAAGGACACCTCGGCGATGGTGTCACCACAGACATCACACTTCTCGCCCGTACGTCCATGCACCCGCAAGCCTGATTTCTTCTCACCTTTCAGATCCTTCGCAGCCAACCCATCGGCACGTTGAATGGCATCAGTGAGCTCGTCCTTGATCGCTGCGAAGAGTGTGCTGAGCTCAGATTCGGTGAGCGAGTTCGATGGCTTGAACGGGCTGAGCTTGGCCGCGTGGAGGATCTCATCGGAGTACGCGTTGCCAATGCCGGCGATGGTCCGCTGATCCTTGAGCACTCCCTTCAACTGGGCGCGGCCCGCCTTGCCCAGCAAACCGGCCAGCGTTGCCTGATCAAACTCCTCGGTCAGCGGATCGGGACCCAAGGTCGCAACCATCGGAATAGACATTGGATCTGCAACCACATAGACGGCGAGCTTGCGCTGCGTTCCCGCCTCGGTCAGGTCGAAACCTGAGGAATCGTCGAGCCGTACCCGCAACGCAAGAGGGCTCTTGCTCGGCTTTGGTGGTGCATCGGACAGAGAATCGCGCCAACGCAACCAACCGGCTCTTGCCAGATGGAAGACCAGGTGCAGCCCTTGGGCGGAAAGGTCGATGAACTTGCCTCGCCGAGTCACTGACTCGATCTCCAAGCCGTGGAGCGCCGACAGCGGCGGATCATACGTTTTGAGTGCGCTAAAAGCGACGAGATCGATGCGAGCAATGGTGCGCCCGACACACTTCTCGGTCAGGAACCGCGCGAGCGATTCCACCTCCGGCATTTCGGGCATGCGCCCATTATGAACGTGCGGAGCTGGCCCCGGACCAGTCAGGCGCTGGCAGCGGGAGGGCAACCCCAAGCCGTCGCAAATACTCCTCGCGCGGCAGCTCCACGGCCCCAAGCGATGCCAGATGTGGGGTCTGCCACTGCACATCGAGCAGCCGATCCTCCGTGCCAGCTCGCCGCAGCACCTCGACCAGTGCCACCAACGCAACCTTGGATGCATCGCGTCCGGTATCAGGTCGATAGAACATGGACTCTCCCGCAAACAGGCCGCCGATGCTCACCCCGTAAAGGCCTCCAGCAAGTTCCGCGCTGGGTGTCCAGGCCTCCACTGTGTGCACCACACCACGCTTGAATAGCCGCCGGTAAACCCGGCGGATGTCGCGGTTGATCCATCCGCTGGGCCGGCGCCGGTCGGCGCAGCCGTCCAGTACGTCGTCGAAGGCAGTGTCGATCCGGATCTCGTAGCGCCGGATCGATTTGCGTAATGAGCTGCTGACCCGCAGACCGTCCAGTGGGATGATGGCGCGCTGCAGCGGTGAGTACCAGCCCATCAGCCCAGGCTGCGCGGGCATCGGGAAAGCGCCACACTCGTACGCCGCCAGAGCTAGCTCTTCGTTGAAGACCCGCGAGACTCCGATCAGGTCGTCCTGCCGCCATTGTTCTGGCGATCCGAACGGCGACTCCATTTCGGCATACTCCCACTCGGGCAAAGTGTCGGTTAAGGGCCGGCTCGGGGTTCTCCCCGGGCAACGATCATGCAGCTGCCGCAGCAGGCCACGTACGCTGGTGGTCGAGCACTGCCCCGCGGGCAGCTGAACGCATCGGGAGCCAAGGATCCCGACGCAGAGTGTTTGGAGGCCTGATGGCGTCAGCGCAGGAGGTGGGCAGGAGGATCGCGACCGTGATTTCCCCTGTGGCGAATCTCGTCACCGCGCAGGGGGCCGGAGGGGCGCTGCGCCAACTACTCGAAATTGCCATCGACGGTTACGGGCGACTGCCCAGTGCAAAGAGCGCCGCGGCACGCCATCTGCAGCGGCAGGCCGGCTCGGCCGATGAAGCGATTTCCTCGATCATCGATCACCATGTGCGCCTTGCCTCCGCACAAGGTTTCGTGACCAACATCGGCGGCTTGGCCACGCTTCCGGTAGCCATCCCCGCCAACATCACCGGCGTCGCGACTGTGCAAGTACGCATGGTCGCCGCGATTGCGCACCTGCGTGGCTACGACCTCAACGACAACCGGGTGCGCACCGCACTCGTGATGTGTCTGATGGGCGGCGAGCAGGTCGCCAAACACATTGCAGAGGGGACATTGCCGACTTCCCCCTTGGCTGTGGCAACCGCTCCAATCTTCGATCCCGAGCTCGACAAGCTCGTGGCGGAGGAGGTGCTCACCGACCTCGCGGCTCGCATCGGCGGTAAGAACGTCGCTCTGGCGATCGTGAAAC
>DATHIJ010000248.1:0-3576 GCA_035489975.1 Propionibacteriaceae bacterium
CCAGCACAACCAGAACAGCATCGCCGACGTACTCCCCAGACATCTGCTACGTCGCGGTCAGACGCCACAGTCCTTCCGTCTGTCGACAATCCGGGCCGCGTACGCGAAGGCTGCGCAGGATCCCAACTTCGCCGCGACCGACGACTGCACCGTGGTGCTTCGCTACCTTCCCGAGGTTTCGATCGCGGTCGTCGCGGGACACGAACGCAACATGAAGGTGACTGAGCCCATCGACGTCTACATTGCGGACAAGCTGTTCCAGCTGACATCCGCGGACCGGCCTACCCCGTTGACCGACGAGCAGTATCACGTAAGGCTCGACGGCCGGACTGTCGTGGTTTTCGGCGGCTCCTACGGCATCGGTGGTGACATAGCCCAGCTAGCACAAAAGCACGGGGCAAACGTCAAGACCTTCTCGCGATCGACCACCGGCAGCTATGTCGAGAGACGAGCCGACGTTGCCCGCGCAGCCAAGCAGGTACTCGCCGAAACCGGCCGCATCGATTTCGTGGTCAATACCGCCGGTGTGCTGGTACGCGGCGAGCTGGCGGAGACATCAGAGGAGACGATCTACTCCTCCACAGACGTCAACTATCTGGCGCCGATCTTCCTCGCTCAGGAGTTCTTCCCGCATCTGGCAGCATCCTCGGGTTCGCTGCTGCTGTTCACCTCTTCGTCCTACACCCGCGGACGCTCTGGCTATTCGCTGTACTCATCGGCAAAGGCGGCCATTGTGAATCTCACGCAGGCTCTCGCTGACGAATGGGCCGGCGCGGGTGTGCGGGTGAACTGTGTCAACCCGGAGCGCACCGGGACACCGATGCGCACGAAAGCCTTTGGTGAGGAGCCTCCGGGCACACTGCTGTCGTCGGAGCAGGTCGCCCGTCAGTCCCTCGATGTCCTGCTGTCCCACTTGACGGGCCACATCATCGACATTCGCCGCGAGGAGGGTCCCGCCGCTCTCGGCAACGGATAACCAGATCTATTCAGCGATTGCCTGGGCAGTCACGAAATCAAAACGGGAACAGAGACGGAGCAGTCGGATTCCATACGGCTCGTGCCCCCAGATCTCCGATCCGGACGACCCAGACCAACGCCACGACCGCGGCTGCGACGAGGAGAATCGGCAGCCCAATACGCAGGATGGCCGACTGCTTGGCTGCGCCATCGGCGGCGCGCTTCGAGACGAGGAACACATTGAGCAGGCCGATGACGGCAAACCCGATCATGATGTAAAAGGCCTGGTTGGCGAGCATGGAATGCTGCACGATCAGATCGCCTACCGGGTTTCCAGGCTTGATGCCCAACGCCGCCTCAAGGGCCAGACCGCTCTCCCTGGCGACGAAGGTTACGGCGGTGGCGCCGACGACGGTGATGGCTAGCGGCCAGCGCGCCCATTCGCGCGTCTTGGGGAATGCGAAGAGGAAGGCCATTAGTGCAGCCAATGGGATGCCGATCACGGCGGCGTGAACCACCAGCGGATGGAGCGGAAGATCCCCGATCTTGTCGAACATAGCTCTCCTGAGGTTCGGTGGCCAGCGCGCGGCCGCCAATGACCGGAGGCCCGCTCATACCCTTACACGACTAGCTCAGCGGAATGGTTCGATCACCCCGATCGGACCATCTAAGGCGTCTAGGCCACCCCCTCGCGCGCGGTTCGCAGGTCGGCGACCAGCCCCGCGAAGGCCGTACTCCGGTCCTCGCCGGCGGCCCGCAGCACTGAGGATGGATGCACCGTGGCCAATACTCGCCGTACGCCGATTGGGGTCGCGAGCTCCAACACTTGACCACGCTGCTGGGTGACCCGAAACGTCGTTCCCAGAAGCGACCTGGCGGCGACAGCGCCCAAGCACACAATCAGGGCCGGGTCGACGAGGGTCAGCTCCGCTTCCAGCCAAGGACGGCACGCCTTGATGTGGCCGACCTGGGGTGTGGCGTGAATTCGCCGCTTGCCCCGCTCGGTAAAACGAAAATGCTTGACCGCATTCGTGACGTAGACCTCGTCCCGAGGCACCTCCGCTTCGCTCAGCGCATCCTGAAGCAGCCGTCCAGCCGGCCCAACAAAGGGAATGCCTTTGCGATCTTCGACGTCGCCGGGTTGTTCTCCGACGAGAGCCATTGGTGCCCGGGGGTTGCCCGCCGAGAACACCACTTGGGTGGCCGGCTCCCACAGCTCACAGCCACGGCAATCCTCCGCCGCTCGCTTGAGCTTCTCGATGTCGGCGTGCTTGGGCACCCACGGTGCAGCCGTCTGCGTCACGTCTTACTGGTGGTCCCCTATCGAGCCGTCCCCCATCGAGCCCGCCCACGTACCGGCCTCACTGTGCGTGTGCTGCCGCCCTTCGAGCTTGATCACGTGCAGTACGGCGTTGATCAATGCCAGGTGAGTGAAGGCCTGCGGGAAGTTTCCAAGTTGCTGGCCGGTGTGCGGGTCGATCTCTTCGCCGTACAGGTCCAATTCACCCGCGAATGACAGCAGCTTGGCACAGAGCTTTCGGGCCCGCTCGTATTCGCCGATCTCACAGAGCGCCGAGACCAGCCAGAAGGAGCAGATCGTAAAACTCCCCTCCTCGCCGGCGAACCCGTCGTCGGTCTCCTCGACCTTGTAGCGCAGGACCAGCTCGTGGATGGTGAGTTCGTCGGCAATCGCCAGCACCGTGGCTCGGATGATTGGGTGGTCGGCAGGCAGGAAGCGCACCAGAGGGGCCAGCAGCAGCGACGCGTCGAGAGCCTTGCTGCCGTAATACTGCGTCAGCACGCCGCGCTCGTCCACGCCGTTGGCCAAGATGTCATCTTTGATCTCTTGTGCCGCAAGCTCCCACTCCGCGGCCTTGCCATCCTCTCCGGTGATCCGGGCGATCTTGGCGCCTCGGTCGACCGCGACCCAGCACATGATCTTGGAGGAGGTGAAGTGCTGTAGTTGGCCGCGCACTTCCCAGATCCCGGCATCAGGCTCACGCCAGTACTTCAACGCTTCGCCGACTTGCTTGTCCAAGATCTGCCAAATCCGGTTGTCGAGGCGGTTGGCTGCCCTGAAGTGCAGGTAGACCGAGTCGAGCAGCGCACCCCAGACATCGTGCTGCTTCTGGGCGTACGCGGCGTTCCCGATCCGCACCGGACGCGAGTTGGCATATCCGGGCAGGTGGTCGAGCTCGCGCTCAGTCAGCTCTTTCTCGCCCCCGATGCCGTACATGATCTGGATGTCGTCCTCGCCCGCCACCAAATCGGCGATGAAGGCGAAGAAGTCCACTGCCTCCCATTCCAAGCCCAGCGAGTACAGGCCCCACAGAGCGAACGTGGCGTCCCGGATCCAGGTGAAGCGGTAGTCGTAGTTCCGTGCTCCCCCGAGAGTCTCGGGAAGCGAAGTCGAGCCGGCGGCCGCAATGGCGCCCGTCGGGGCATAAGTCAGACCCTTGAGAGTGAGGGCGCTTCGCTGCAGATAGCCGCGCCAGGGATGATCGGGGAACTGCCCGCGGGCCAGCCAGTGTTGCCAGTGATGCGCGGTCCAGACCTGGCGCTTATCGGCGTCGGCGTAGTCCGCCGGCGGCACAGCTCCACCCCAGGAAAGCGCGACAT
>DATHIJ010000249.1:0-9812 GCA_035489975.1 Propionibacteriaceae bacterium
GCCTCCACTCCGCATCGCCTACTTGGACTCTGCGCCAGCTGCAGATAGGGCTGAGTCCAAGTACTTGATGCGGAGTGCCGAGACCCTGCAATGTTGCAATCCGCACAATTACCAGAAGGCTCAGCGGTCGGCGAAGAAGTCCTTCAGCAGCGCGCCGCACTCGGCCTCGAGGACGCCGCCACGTACCTCTACACGATGGTTGAGCCGCGGGTCCCGTAGGACGTCGAAAAGCGAGCTCACCGCGCCGGCCTTTGGATCGAAGGCGCCGAAGACCAGCCGAGCGACACGGGCCAGCACGAGTGCACCAGCGCACATCGTGCAAGGCTCGAGAGTGACGACGAGCGTGAGCCCGGTCAGCCGCCACGATTGCAGCCTCCTGGATGCCTCCCGCAGCGCAAGAAGCTCGGCATGGGCTGTCGGATCATGCCTGATCTCACGTTCATTGCCGGCGGCGGCTAAGGCGGTACCGGCCTGGTCAATGACGACCGCGCCGACCGGAACATCGCCGTGTCTCGCAGCCAACCGGGCCTGATCGAGAGCCAGCAACATTGAGTCGCTCCACTGGCTCAAACCGCTGAATTCACTCACCCACGGCTGCTTCGGCCGCCTTGCGGAACGGCGGGTTGAGTTTGATCTTGTCAGCGATCTCGATCAGCATGTCGACGCTACTCAGATCGAGATTGTCGATGATGGCACCCATGTCGAAGTCACTCAGCCCGAGGTCGGCGACGATGCCTAGGTCGCCGATGGGGTCGCCCTCCTCCTCGTCCTCCTCCAAAGGCTCCTCGCCGAGATAGTCCACAACATCTCGGGCAATGGGCCAGTCGCTCGCGGCCGCGGCGTCGGACAGCAACACCTGGACGTGTTGTCCGCGTACCCGCGTGATCACGAAGACCTCCTCGACCAGGCTGACGAACCCGAGCGCGCCGGCGTCGCCGGGCAACCGGCGCAGTTGGACCATCAACTCCTCGAGATCGTTGGCGAGATCCTTGCCGAGCGACTGCACGTACGGCTGGCCGTCCTCCCGGTAGGCGGCGAGCACGAAATCGATCTCGTCATCGGCCGCATCCTCAAGATCAACTTCGTCGAAATCTTCGTCATCCTCAAGATCGTCGTCGAGCTCGTCTGCGGTCTCTGCCGGCTCGCTCGCCGAGTCAGCGCTCCTGCCCGGGCCATCCAGCTCGAACGACTCGTACTCCTCGTCGTCGAACCCCGACATGACTTTCCTCCTCCGCACGATCCCAAAACCCGCTCCATCGTGTCAGACGCTTTGCCCAGGCACGAGTCCGATCCCCATCTCCAAGCCAGCCTCGCTACGGTTCCAGCGTGGAACTACGCATCGTCGACCATCCGCTTGTGGCTCACAAGCTCACCGCGCTGCGGGACGAGACCACCGACTCTCCGACCTTCCGCCGACTCACCGAAGAGCTCGTCACCTTGCTCGCGTACGAGGCGACCCGCAACGTTCGCGTCAGCCCGCACACGGTTCGGACACCGCTGCAAACCGCAGTCGGGGTGAAGCTGTCGCCCCCGCGGCCGCTGGTGGTACCGATTCTGCGCGCGGGCCTCGGCATGCTCGAAGGGATGACCCGCCTCATCCCGACGGCTGAGGTCGGGTTCGTCGGCATGATCCGCAACGAGGAGACCTTGCTGGCCACCACCTACGCCGAACGGCTGCCGAATGATCTGACCGGACGACAGTGCTACATCCTCGATCCCATGCTTGCCACTGGCGGCACCCTCGGATCGGCGGTGCAGTTCCTGGTAAAGCGCGGCGCTGATCACATCACGTGCATCTGCCTGATTGCGGCTCCTGAAGGGATCGCGCGGCTGAACGAGCTGCTTGATGAGCTGCACGTACCCTGCACCCTGGTGCTGGCTGGCCTGGACGAGAAGCTGAACGACGTCGGCTACATCCTTCCCGGCCTCGGCGACGCGGGAGATCGGTTGTACGGCGTCGTCTAACGCCGACTCCATCTCACAACAACCGACTGGTCAGTAGTAGTAGGGGAAGGGGGTCCAGTCCGGGGAGCGCTTCTCGAGGAAGGCGTCGCGGCCTTCAACGGCCTCGTCGGTCATGTACGCCAGCCGGGTCGACTCGCCGGCGAACACCTGTTGTCCGATCAGCCCATCATCGATGGCGTTGAACGCGAACTTGAGCATCCGCTGAGCGGTCGGGCTCTTACCGCAAATGATCTTGGCCCACTCCAGCCCAAGCGTCTCCAGCTCGGCGTGCGGCACGACGCGGTTCACCATTCCCATCCGGTACGCGTCCTCGGCCGAGTACGTCTCACCCAGGAAGAAGATCTCCCGAGCCACCTTCTGGCCGACTTGCCGGGCCAGGTACGCCGATCCGAAACCCCCATCAAAGGAGCCGACATCGGCATCGGTCTGCTTGAAACGGGCATGCTCGGCACTGGCCAGACTCAGGTCGCAGACCACGTGCAGGCTGTGCCCTCCACCGGCTGCCCAGCCGCTGACCAGCGCGATCACGATCTTGGGCATGAAACGAATGAGCCGTTGCACCTCAAGGATGTGCAGCCGGCCGAGAACGGCGGCATCGTCACTTTGAGCACCTGTGGCTGAGTCGTACTGATATCCGACGCGGCCCCGGATCCGCTGGTCACCCCCGCTGCAGAACGCCCATCCGCCATCCTTGGGCGATGGCCCATTTCCGGTGAGCAGCACCGCACCAACGTCAGGAGAGGTCCGAGCGTGGTCCAGTGCGGCATAAAGCTCGTCGACGGTGTGCGGCCGGAATGCGTTGCGCACCTCGGGTCGGTCAAAGGCGATTCGCACGACGGGCGCTTCTGCTGCCCGGTGGTAGGTGATGTCGGTGAAGTCGAACCTTTCCACTGGGTGCCAAAGTTCAGGTGCAAACGGGCTTGTCACGCCCCCAAGTTAGCGGGCTCACGCTTGTCCTCGTCATGGCGATGCCGGACCTGCCAGACGATGTAGCCCGCCAACCCAGCAAGCAGCACCGCAAGGCTGACAATGGCGGCCGCCGGTGACAGCTCATAGACCCGCCGCCAGCCAGCAAATGTCGCGAATCCCACCGTGGCGTACAGGAATGCCCACAAGATCGCACCAACCGTGAGCGCTGGGAGGTAGCGACGCAGCGGCATCCGCAGCGCTCCAGCCGCGAGGTTGACCAGGGTCTGGATCCCGACGGTCAAGAACGACAGTGTGACAACCGGCGCCCCCCACTTGGCGACCGCCTGCTGCATGCGAGCAAAGCGAGGCTTGGCCATGAGGCGGGAGAGCCGGCTTCGGCGTACGCCCTCCTGCGCTGCCCGTCCAATCGCGTACGTCGCGCCTGCTCGAAGCATGACCACGACGAACAGGCCCGCTACGGCGACCGGGTACGGCCAGCCCCTCCAAAAATCCACTGGAGCGAGTGTAGGCGCGACCGTCGATTGACCTCCCGCGCGACGTGCGCGAGTAGCGCCCAAGACAATGGAGGGTGTTAGTCAACCCGCTACGCCAAGCGGGCCCCCGTCTGACCAACACCCTCCAGGCTCCAAGCCGCAACCTTCGATAAGGAATGGATCGGCTGGAAATCCCCCCTCAAGTGGCCTAGCCCCCAAAGACCGCCTCACATATCTTGAACACTGCGGCAACTGTGCGACCACGAACAGCAGACGAACAATAAGTGACGCGCGGAATCGCCTGATGAGCCAGATCTTGCCAATCTGGCAAGACGCCTTCCCAATGTGGCAAGGATGAGATGAATCTGTTCGGTGAGGAGCTACGACGCCTGCGGAGGCGCTCTGGCCTCTCACAGGAAACCCTTGCCGCTCGCGCTGGTCTGAGCCCCGAGGCAGTCTCACTCCTCGAGCGCGGTCGCCGCTCACCCCGCCTGACCACCATGCGACTGCTGGCCGAAGGGCTGAGCCTGCCCGAATCCGACCGCTCCACCCTGTTCGCCTCAGCCAACTTCCATGAACCAGCCATCCCGTCGCTTCCAGTTTTCGCCGACCACCCGATCGGCCGGGAGGCAGAGCTCCGGGCGGTTGCCGAGCTCATTGAACGCGACGACACCCGGCTACTGACGCTGCTCGGACCGGCGGGAGTGGGAAAGACCAGAATCGCCGTCGGATACGCGGCGACGCGGCCTCCACAATTCCCTGACGGTGTGCACTGGTTTCCGATAGGAACGCTCAACGATCCGACGACGGTGCTGGGTGCCCTGGCGGGAGCGCTCGGCGTACGCGGTTCGCCTAAGACCTCTGTGCAAGAGATCATCGACCACTTGCGGCCGCTGTCGAACCTGCTCGTCATCGACAATGCGGAACATCACCTATCGACCTGCGCCGAGGTCTGCCGGGCCATCCTGGCTGGCGCACCAAAGCTCACCATCTTGATCACCAGCCGCCACCTCACCGGAGTTCCTGGCGAGCTGGCCTTCCCTGTGGTTCCGCTGCAACTGCCTCCCCAGGACACCCCCGCCCATCAGCTCAGCAACATTCCGTCGTGCCAGCTGTTCCTCGCCCGGTCATTGATCAACAACCGGCTCGACCAGCAAGCTGCCGATGCTGTCGTACGGATCTGCCACCGGCTTGACGGGCTGCCACTGGCCCTGGAACTCGCCGCTGCCCGGACCAATGTGCTGACCGTCCATGAGTTGGCCGACACCCTGGAGAGCGAGCTCAACATTCTGCAGGCACCAGGTCCGGACGGCGCGCAGCAGCTGCTCGACGCCATGGTCGGCTGGACCTATCAGCGGCTGAGTGGCACCGAACAGTTGATCTTCGAGCGGCTTTCGGTGTTTGGTGGCAGCTTTACCAGATCTGCGGTCGCCGAGGTGTGCGGTGGCAGCCTGGATGAGGTCGAAGTTGTGGATGTGTTGTCCTCACTGGTGTCCAAGTCGCTCGTGGTGCGCCAGGACGAGAGCAGCCAGCAGGCCAGGTTCCGGCTGCTGCAACTGATCAGGCAGTACGCGCGAAGCAAGTTCGCGCTGCACCCGGACCGGGTCCTCACCCACCGGCGACACGCCGAGTATTACCGTGATCTTGTCGAGCGCGCGGCACCTCTGTTGACAGGTCATGATCAACACGAATGGTTGTCGATCATCGACCGCGAGGTCGGCAACATTAGCCCAGCCATCGCATGGTCGATCCAGCATCAGCCCGAGATCGCTTTGCGCACTGTTGCGGCACTGGGCCGCTGGTGTTATTCCCGGGGCCGCTACACCGACGGGCGGCGCTGGGCCGCCGCCGCGCTGCAGGCATGGCCGGACGCTCCAAGCGAACTGCGGGCGCCGGTACTGGTGCTTGCGGGCGGCCTTGCGTTCCTGCAGTGCGACTTTGCCGAAGCGAGGCCGTTGGTCGAGGAGGCGCAGGCGCTCTTCGCTGAGACCGATGATCGGGCAGGCCTGGTCTGGTCGATTGGCAGGCTGGGCGCGATGGCGCGCGAACAGGGCAGGTACGCCGAGTCCGCCAAGCTGCATCGTGAGGCGCTCCGACTGGCTCAGGAAGCCGGAGATGATCATGACTCCGCGGTCCAGCTGAATTACCTGTGCTTCCTGGCCTGGTTGAGTGAGGACCTGGACACAGCCGAGGCCATCGGACCGGATGTGCTCCGGCGGATGCGCGAACTGGGCGACCAGCAAGGCGTGATCTGGGCGTTGATCAACTTAGGCACCACGGCACGCTATCGAGGAGATCTGACCGGAGCCCGGCTGCTGCTCAGCCAGTGCCTGGATCTCTGCGAGGAGCTGTCGTATCGCGAGGGGATCGCCTGGTCGCTCAATCAGCTCGGCGTAGTGGCCCGGCTGCGCGGTGAAACTGAGCGTGCGTTCGGAATGCAACTGGCGAGCTTGACCGAGCATCACAAACTCGGCGACCGGTGGCGAGAGGCGAGCGTACGCGATGAGCTTGCGGCGCTCGCCATACAACGCGAGGATCCGGCCGAAGCCGCCCGGCAGCTCGCCTCGGCGGACCAGCTGAGAGCGGAGATCCAGGCAGGCGTACCTGCTGCCGAGAGAGCTGCCCGCGAGCAGACGGTGCAGGCCGCACAGCAGGCGCTCGGGGCAGCGTATGGTCTCGCCGCCCTTACCGCAGGACTCACCGGCTCGAGCGCCTGAGCAACAGCCAAACCGGCGGCAGTGCAGCGCCTGAGCCTCAGCCAAACCAGCGAGAGAGCCGCGGCTCCCGCCGACCGCTGGTAGACATAGACAAATGGGGAGCCATGTCATCGTTGCCGGGGCCGGCATCGTCGGACTGGCGACCGCCCGCGAGCTAACGCGGCGCGGGCATTCGGTAACCGTGCTCGAGAAGGAGTCGAGCCACGGTCAACATCAGACCGGCAACAACTCCGGCGTCATTCACTCCGGGCTCTACTACCGGCCTGGCAGCCTCAAGGCGGCGTTGGGCACGGCCGGAGCAGCGTCAATGCGGCGCTTCGCCGAAGAGAACGGAATCTTCGTCGACATCTGCGGCAAGCTCGTCGTGGCCACCGAGCTCTCGCAGGACCAGGCGCTTCAGGAGCTCTATCGACGAGGACTGGCTAATGGCGTCCCGTGCCGGATGATCAGTGCGGAGCAGGCCAAGGAATACGAGCCGCACATCGCCGCGGTGTCAGCGGTACGCGTCGAGTCCACGGGCATCGTTGATTTTGGGGGCGTCTGCAACGTATTCCGAGATCACGTCGAGCAGGCGGGCGGCGAGGTCCGCCTCGACCAGCGGATCGTCGGAATCGTGTCCCATTCCGATGCGGTGACGGTCACAACCAAGACTGAGGAGTTTCGCGCGGATCAGTTCGTCAACTGTGCCGGACTGCACAGCGATCGGTTGGCTCGACTGGCTGGACTGAGCCCCGACGTGCGGATCATCCCCTTCCGCGGCGAGTACTACGAGCTGACCCGCGAGGCGGAATACCTGGTCAAGGGCCTGATCTATCCGGTGCCCGACCCGGCCTTCCCGTTCCTCGGGGTACATCTGACCCGAACGATCGACGGATCCATTCACGCTGGACCAAACGCGATCTTTGCGCTGGCCAGGGAGGGCTACACCAAACTCAAGATCAACCCCCGCGACGTGCTGGACAGCCTGCGTTGGCCAGGCCTGTGGCGTCTGGGCAAGCGGTACTGGCGTACCGGACTCGAGGAGGCGGCTCGATCGCTGTCAAAGAAGCGATTCCTGGCGAGCCTGCGCGAACTCGTCCCAGAGCTTCCCGACAAGTGCCTGGTGCCGACGGATGCTGGTGTGCGTGCCCAGGCGCTACACCGCGACGGAAGACTTGTCGATGACTTCTACTACCAGCGGGCGCCCCGGCAGGTGCACGTGCTGAACGCGCCGTCTCCGGCAGCTACCGCCTCTCTGGAGATCGCCAAGCGTATTGCCGACGAGTTGGAACTCGTTGAACTGAAGACTGCTTGAGCCTTCTTTAGAACTGATAACCGACTTGTCGGTGATGTGATTTCAGCGCCGCGATCTGGCACGTCGCACCAGCCACGCGGTCAGCCCAGCTGCGGCCGCAGCGCCGGCGGTGCCGGCGATGATCTTGCGGCGCGGCGAGCTTCGCGTCGGCGACTCGATCTCCTTGGGCTCTTGCCCATCGAGCAGCCTGACCGTGCCCGCATCGCCGTCTACCTTGATCATTTGCCCGCTGCGGATCCGGCGAGTCGCGACCGCAGTACCCAACACAGCGGGGATGCCGTATTCACGCGCCACGATCGAGGAGTGGCTGAGGGGGCCGCCAATGTCGGTGACGACCGCAGATGCCATGGCGAACAGCGACGTCCAAGCCGGTGTAGTGATACTGGCCACCAGCACATCGCCGGGTTGCATCTGCCCGAAGTCTTGCGGCCCGCCGAGCACCCGAGCCGGCGCGGTGATAGAACCGGCACTCGCCCCGGTCCCCTTGATCAGGTCGCCGGTCTGGTCCTCCGACGCCGCCGGCATCCATCTGCGGAACATGTCGCCCCAGCCGCCTTTGGGCAGCAGCTGTGGAGGCGTCGCCCTCAGCTGCCCGCGCCAGAGCTGCTTGCGCTGCTCCACCTGGTGTGCAAGGTTGCTCACCCCGTCCTCGATTTCGTTGCGGCGCAACCAGTACACATCGCCGGGCTCGTTGATCACGCCTGCCTGCTGGAGTCGCCGACCGATCTCGGCGAGCATGCGGCGCACCTGAGGCCAGGCCAGCCCAACATCGGCCAGCGCGTCCTCGCGGACCGGCGCGACGCGCTGTGCCCAGTGCAGCAGCCTGCGAAATGGTCTGGCGCGTACCGGATCCAGCCGCGACAGCGCAGCGGCCGTTGCCTCCTCCCGGCGGGCAGCCGAGCGTAGCTGCCGCTCGTACGGATCGACACCTTTGCCGCTGACGAAGAACCGCAAGGTCTCCAGCAGCGGAACCGGATCATCGGCTGGCACCGCATTGATGAAGTCGAGGTTGTAGACCACATGTCCGTACGCGGCGAGATGGGCTTGGAAGCGGGTGTGCCATTCATGCCACACCGGATCCTCCGACTCGGCCGCCATTTCAAGGAACTTCGGCCGCGGCAGTGCCAGCAGCGACTCTGCGAGCTCCTGCTGACTGCGGGTCCAGGTCGCCAGATCGTAAAGGGACTTCTCGGCTCTGATCGGGGCGCTGTCGTAGCCGAGCAGGAATACCGGGGCGGGCGGATCGGCTTTGGTCCGGACCACCGAGTTGTCGAACCAGGTGAACAGCACCTCGCTGGTGGCTGCGACCGGGATGATCGTCTGTACCGCGGTGTAGTACTCGGCGGCCGCGTCCACCAGCTCCTGCACTCCCGGAAGCAACTCATCGGTGCTGAGTTCGCTGATGGTTCGCGCGGTCCAGTCGCTGACAATCCGGCGATAGCGCGGATGGGAATAGCTGCGCCAGCGATCTTGCGTTCCGCCTCTGAAGAGCATCCGAAAGGCTGGCGCACTCTTCCACATGAGCCGGCCCATGCCGGAACGGGTGTAGCGGTAATAGGCGTACCCGTTGACCGTCGTCAGCCCGACGTCGCTCTCCCCGATGACGTCTTGCTGCAGGAACTCGCGGAATAGGCTTTGCAGCGAGCGGGTGACCGCGCCGTCGATCATGTCGGCGAACAAGGGCGAGAGCGGGTCGGGCAGCTGCTCGACGATGCTTGCCCGGACGTACATGGCAGTTGGCTCGGGCACGGTCCAGTCCGTCGGCATGGCCCCCTCGGCTTCCGGTAGCGCGGTGATGGGCCTGGCCTGCAGAATCCAGAACTTTCCGTCCGCGCGCGCCCACTCGATGTCCTGGGGCGCGCCGTAGTGGTTCTCGATGCGGGTCCCGTACGCGGCCAGCTCGGCGGCCTCGGCCGTGCTCAGCACTGGGCGTTTGCGTTGGTCTGCCGGCACCGGGCGCTCAACCGTGCGCTGCTCGGCGTAGACGGTCATTACGGCCTTGTCGGCGATCTCGCTGGAGAGCACCGTGCCGTCCGGTTCACGGATCACGAAGTTGTCGGTATTAACCGCCCCGCTGACCACGGACTCCCCCAAGCCCCAGGCGGTGCTGATGACTGTCTCGTCGCGACGGCCATTGCTGGGGTTGGCGGTGAACATGACACCGGCAGCCTCGGCATTGACCATCTGCTGTACGACGACCGCCAGGCTGACCGTAGCCGGATCTAAGCCCTGGCGCGCCCGGTAAGCCATCGCGCGTGCCGTCCAGAGGGAGGCCCAACAGTCGCGGACCGCCACCAGCAGGTCCTCCAGCCCACGGACATTGAGGTAAGTGTCTTGTTGCCCCGCAAAACTCGCCTCTGGGAGATCCTCCGCGGTCGCCGAGGAGCGGACGGCCACCGGCGCCTCCTCGAGGGCGGCGTACGCCTCGGCGAT
>DATHIJ010000250.1:0-2880 GCA_035489975.1 Propionibacteriaceae bacterium
TGTCGAATTCGCCACCAAGGGCGCCGGAATTGTCATGGAAGAGACCCTTGACTGGCTGGCCGAGCACCTCGCCGGAACCGGCCGCCGGCAGCGGCCAAGCCCAATCCACATCTTCGTCACAGGCGCCAAAGAGTGGCGCTACCTGCCGGAATGGCCACCGCCAACCAACGAGCACGTGCTCTACCTTCAGCCCAATGGTGAGCTCAGTAGCATCCGACCCAAGCCCACCGCCGGTCCATCGACGTTCACCTACGATCCCGCGGATCCCACTCCAGCTGTCGGCGGCCGGGTCATCAATCCAGCAATAGGCGGTTACCGCGACAACCGGGAGCTTGAGAAACGAGTCGATGTCCTGACGTTTACCGGCCCGCCGCTGAATGAACCGCTAGAGGTAATCGGGAACCCGGTCGTCGAGCTGGTGCACGACACTGACAATCCGCAGGCCGACCTCTTTCTCCGCCTGTGTGAAGTGAGGAAGAACGGGCGTTCCATCAATATCAGCGATGCGTTCCAAAGGCTAGAGCCGGAGAAGTCCAGCGGGACCATCCGGCTTCGGCTCGACGCAATGGCTCATCGCTTCACTCCTGGAACTCGCATCCGCCTGCAGATTTCCGGAGGCGCGCATCCGCGTTACGCCCGGAACCTTGGAACCGACAAGGATCCGGCCACGAGCAGCGAGCTAGCGCTATCCCGGAGGACGATCTTTCACGGGGATGGCGGTTTCTCGCGCATCTTGTTGCCGAGCCAACTCGTGGACGAGCGCGACACCTGAAGTCGACGTCGATGACTCCCTCGGTTCACCCTTGAGGATCAGCAGAGCATGGCCCCGCAGCCCCCGGCCGAGGCTGGCTGACCGCAGCCCCCGGCCGAAGCTGGCTGACCGCAGTGCCGGCGGGAACCGTTGCCACCGCTCGGCTCGATTGGTCGAGACTGACATGCCACGAGGGCGTCCAGGCGCCCGACTGGCGCTGCTGATCGAGACATCGCCCAGATCGGCCTAACTTCCGGTACGACCTTGAGTCCCGGGTCGCCTTCAGACCGTTGGCGTATTTGCGTGGTCCACGCCAATCCAATACCGGCTGTGAGGCCAGCCGAGTCCCTCGCCGAGCAGTTCTTGGTTGCGCCGTTGCTATTCAGTGTTACTATCTACTGGTAGTCAGTAACGCTGAGTAGTTAGAGGAGGTGTTCCGTGAGCAAGCAGATGACGGAGATGCTCAAGGGCACGCTGGAAGGCATCGTCCTCGCGATCCTGTCCGGCCGGCCCGCGTATGGCTACGAGATCACGGCCTGGCTGCGGGAGCAGGGCTTCTCCGACATCGCCGAAGGCACTGTCTATGCGCTGCTCGTCAGGATCGAGCAGCGCCGCCTGGTCGACGTGGAGAAGGTCCCGTCGGAGAAGGGGCCCCCGCGCAAGGTGTATTCCCTCAACACGCAGGGACAGGAATACCTCAACGAGTTCTGGAGGACCTGGAGCTTCCTCACAGCACGTCTCGAACAGCTCCACGAAGGAGAGAAGTGATCATGGCCGCCAACTGGATCGAGACCATCACGGGATCGCTCGAGCAGAAGAAGCAGTACAGGCAGTACAAGGCTCGCATCGAGGCCCTCCCCGAGCCGTACGGCAGCGCCGCGAAGGCGTTCCAGCGGTACTTCATGTACTACGCGGGCTTCACCGCAGGCGACATCATCGTCCAGATGATGGGCGACTTCGCCGACCTCTGGGAGCGTGCCGCCGCCGACGGAACGCCGGTACGCGCGATCGTCGGTGACGACCCGGTCGAGTTCGCCGAGACCTTCGCCCAGGCCTACTCCGGCAAGCAGTGGATCGACAAGGAGCGCGAGCGCCTCACGAAGACGATCGACAGCCTCGCCGGCGACGACAACGGAAAGGGAGTGGACTCATGACCGCACAGACACTTGCGATACACGTGCAGGGCCTGGAGAAGTCGTACAAGCAGCTGCACGTGCTGCGCGGCGTGGACTTCGACGTGCCGCGGGGCAGCATCTTTGCCTTGCTCGGCTCCAACGGAGCCGGCAAGACCACGATCGTGCAGATGCTGTCCACGCTGCTCAAGGCTGACGCGGGGACTGCAAGCGTCAACGGCTACGAACTCGCCACGAAAGCGGCAAGCGTGCGCGAGTCCATCAGCCTCACTGGACAGTACGCGGCTGTCGACGAAGTCCTCACCGGGCGGGAGAACCTCGTGCTGGTCTCCCGGTTGCGGCATCTCAAGGACCCGGGCACGATCGCGGATGACCTGCTCGAGCGCTTCGCGTTGACCGACGCGGCCGGGCGGAAGGTGTCGACATATTCGGCTGGCATGCGCCGCCGCCTCGACATCGCGATGAGCCTCATCGGGAATCCGCAGGTCGTCTTCCTCGACGAGCCGACGACCGGGCTCGACCCCCAAGCGCGCATCGAGGTGTGGCAGGCCGTCAAGGAACTCGCCGAGCACGGCACGACCGTGCTGCTCACGACGCAGTATCTGGACGAGGCCGAACAACTCGCCGACCGGATCGCGATCCTCCACGAGGGTCGGATCATCGTGAACGGCACCCTCACCGAACTCAAGCAGCTGCTCCCGCCCGCCAAGGTCGAATACGTCGAGAAGCAGCCGACCCTCGAGGACGTCTTCTTTGCCATCGTCGGTGACGACGGTGACGGCGACTCCCGCGCTATGACCGCAGCGTCGGCACGGCCGAGTGAGGAACAACGATGACCAAGCATTTCTTCGGCGACACCGCCGTCCTGCAGGGACGATCCCTACGCCACATCACCCGCAGCCCGGACACCATCATCACGACCGCGATCACGCCGATCGCCATGATGCTGCTGTTGGTCTACGTGTTCGGCGGCGCGATCGACACCGGGTCGGTCTC
>DATHIJ010000251.1:0-3278 GCA_035489975.1 Propionibacteriaceae bacterium
CTCATGGTCGCCGACCCAAGATCTGACGGTAGATCATCGGTTGCGAGGCCGCCGATCAAGAACCGGGTCAGCGACCGGGCATCCAGGCTGTCCAGGTATGCCCGGGTGTCGTTGACGAATCCGGGGCCCACCTCATTGGCGATGATCTTGCGGTCCAACAACCACGACTTCGCCTCAGGGTCTTCCATCGTCTCGGCCAGTACCTCGTGCAGCTCCACCACTTCTACGCCCCGGTCGCGCATCTTGGACATGAAGTCGAAATGATCACGTTTCGCGTTTTGTACCCAGAGCACGTCGTCGAACAACAACTCGTCGCAGTTGCTCGGCGTCAGTCGGCTGTGCGCCAGCCCAGGCGCACAGACCAGCACCTTGCGAAGCCGACCCACCTCGGAGTTCACTGCGTACCCATTGGAAACCGGTGAAATATCGGTCATTCGACTCCCTTTCCCGATGACAGTCCGGCCCGGTGCCACGGCCTACATCAGCTCGAACACGGGAACGGTCTGACGTATCTTCGGGGTGCCGTTGACGCCTCGGATATAGACCGTGGTGGCAACTGCCGGCACGAAGATCATGCCACGGCCCCCCTCCGGCCACGTCAGTGGTCAAACGAAACGGCTCGATGTTGATCGCCACCCGCCGGTTGCCAACTCAGGCGGAAAGGTCAACCATGCTCGCATGAGCGAGTTGCTGGATCTCTTTCCGCCAGACAGTGGCGCTGATTCCGACGGCATGCTGGTCATTGGTGGTTGCCGCGCCGACGATCTCGCGGCCGAGTTTGGGACGCCCGTCCTCGTGGTCGCCGAGGAGGCGCTCCGCGATCGGGCGCGGGAATACGCTGATGAACTGGCCGCCAGGTGGTCCAACTCGCGGGTGGTGTTCGCCTCGAAGGCGTTCCCTTGCACCGCCGTCCAACGGGTCATGGTGCACGAGGGGATCGGCCTCGACGTCGCCGGAGGCGGCGAGATCCTGACCGCACTCAAGGCCGGCGTCGATCCTGCTCTCATCGTCTTGCACGGCAACGCCAAGACCACCGAAGAGATCACCATGGCGGTTGAGAACGGCATCGGCCTGGTGGTGGTTGACGGTCCGGACGACGTTGACCGGCTTGAGGCAATCGTGCCGTTGGGAACGACCCAGGATGTCCTGGTTCGGGTCATTCCCGGCGTAACAGCCGACACGCACGCCCACGTACTGACCGGGCACGAGGGATCCAAGTTCGGCTTGTCTCCCGCCACTGCCACGGCGCTGATAGGACGCATTGAGCACAGTTCGCGCCTGCGCATGCGCGGGGTCCACGCCCACGTCGGCTCACAGATCCTTGAGGCTCAACCTCTTGCGGACGCCGTCGCGCCCCTAGCTGCGCTGGGGGAGTTTGAGATCTACGACCTCGGAGGTGGTCTTGGCGCCCGCTACACCTGGGCCGACCAACCGCCCACGATTGCGGAGTATCTCGACGTACTCATTGGAGCGGCGCGAGCACACCTGCCACCGTATGCAGAGATCATCATCGAACCAGGGCGCAGCATGGTTGCGACGATGGCGGCGACCATCTATCGAGTGATCACGATCAAGCGCGGGGAGCCGACGTTTGTTGCGGTAGATGGTGGCATGGGCGACAACCTCGAGGTGGCGCTCTTTGATCAGCGCTTCGAAGCCGGAATCGCGAACCGGCTGGATGCGACTGAAGGCGAGATCGTCACCGTCGTCGGCCGGCACTGCGAGAGTGGCGACATCCTGGTCGACGGTGTGCCGCTTAATGCACCCCGAGTCGATGATCTTCTGGCGGTGCCGGCAACAGGGGCATATTGCTACACAATGTCCAACAACTACAACGGAAATCGACGCATCCCTGTTGTGTTCGTTGCGCATGGGACGCCAAGTCTTGTCGTACGGCGGGAGACGTGGGATGATCTTGCCGCACGTGATGTCTCATGAGCGCCATAGTTTTTTTCGGATGTGGCGCCCATCTGGGGTCGGCTCACTAGAGAAGGTGGGAGGCAAATCGTGGCGTCGCTGACTGCAGAACTCTTCCGGCGCAAGCCCGTCGTCGAGATGGAAGCCGAGTCGGGCAGTGAGACAGAGCAGAGCGAGCTCAGTCGCTCCATCGGGCTCTTCCAACTGGCGATGTTCGGTGTCGGCGCAACGGTCGGCACTGGTATCTTCTTCGTCCTGTCGGAGGCGGTACCGGAGGCCGGTCCGGCGGTCGTCTTATCCTTCCTGATCGCCGGCGTCGTGGCCGGCCTAACCGCGGTCTGCTATGCCGAGCTGGCAGGCGCCGTGCCGGTGTCCGGTTCCTCCTACTCGTATGCCTACGCGACCATAGGTGAACTGCCGGCAATGGCGGTTGCGGGCTGCCTGCTGCTCGAGTACGGCGTGTCCGGCGCGGCTGTCGCTGTCGGTTGGTCGCAGTATCTGAATCAACTGTTGAACAACCTGTTCGGCATACAAATCCCGGAAGCGCTGTCCCAGGCGCCGGAGCAGGGCGGAATCTTCAACCTTCCAGCGGTGATCTTGATCTTGCTTTGCACATTGCTGCTCATCCGGGGTGCGAGCGAGTCTGCAACGGTGAATACCGTCATGGTGCTGATCAAGATCGGCATCCTGGTGTTGTTCATCATCATTGGTTTCACAGGATGGAACTCGAATAATTTTGCAGACTTCGCCCCGTTCGGGGTCGCTGGGGTCACCGCCGCCGCCGGAACCATCTTCTTCTCTTATATCGGACTAGACGCGGTCTCGACGGCCGGCGAGGAAGTCAAGAACCCGCACCGCAACTTGCCGCTGGCGATCCTCATCGCGCTGGTCATCGTGACCTCGTTGTACGTCTTGACCTCGCTCGTGGCCGTCGCGGCACAGCCGTACACCGAGTTCGAAGGGCAGGAGGCCGGCCTGGCCGCGATCCTCGTGAACATCACTGGGTCGACTTGGCCGGGAACGTTGCTGGCTGCCGGCGCAGTGATCTCTATCTTCAGCGTGACCTTGGTGGTCATTTACGGGCAGACCCGCATTCTCTTCACTATGGCTCGCGACGGGATGATCCCCGAGTTGTTCCACAAAGTGAACCCGCGTACCAAGACGCCTGTGCCGAACACGATCATCGTGGCTGCCGCCATCGCGTTGCTCGCCGGACTCATCCCGATCGATTTCCTGGCAGAGATGACCAGCGTGGGTACGCTCGTCGCCTTCGGGATCGTCTCAATCGCGGTGATCGTGTTGCGGCGTCGGGAGCCCGATCTGCCCCGGACATTCAAGGTCCCTGGGTACCCGGTGACGCC
>DATHIJ010000252.1:0-12485 GCA_035489975.1 Propionibacteriaceae bacterium
ATTCGTAGCCGAAGAAAGAGTTCCTTGGTATTGATCTTGCACGGTACGGTACTTGCGTGACAGTGGCAGCTCCAGCTGCCGTTACGGCGGCCGCAGCACTGCTCCGCGGCCGGAGGTGGGTCGCCCTCACCGGCGCCGGCATGTCGACCGACTCTGGGATCCCGGACTATCGCGGGCCAACCTCGGTACGCGCGACGCCGATGCAGTACAGCGAGTTCGTTGGCTCTGCGGACGCCCAACGTCGCTACTGGGCCCGCTCCTACCTTGGCTGGCGCCGGATAGGCCGGGCGGAACCAAACCCGGGGCATCGTGCCCTTGCCGACCTCGAAGCGGTCGGGCTGGCCGGAGTGATCACGCAAAACGTCGACGGGCTGCACTCCGCTGCAGGCAGTACCCAGGTGATCAATCTCCATGGCGATATCGCCAGCGTCGTCTGCCTGGAATGCGGGGATCGCTCTGCGCGCAGCCAGCTGCAGCAGCGGTTGCGGCGCGCGAACCCGCAGCTCGATGAGCCGCATGTTCTGGAGCATGCCGAGCTACGCCCAGACGGTGATGCGGTCGCGCAGGACTGGCGGCACTTCGGGCTGGTCGGCTGTCTGCGCTGCGGTGGGCGGCTCAAGCCCGATGTCGTGTTCTTCGGCGAATCTGTTCCGCGTCCGCGGGTCGAGGCTGCGTACGCACTCGTTGAGCAGGGTGCGGTCTTGGTGGTCTTGGGCTCATCACTGACGGTGATGTCAGGCCTGCGCTTTGTTCGGCACAATGCCAAGCAGCAACGGCCAGTGGTGATCATCAATCGAGGTGTGACCCGCGGCGACGAGCTGGCAAGCCTGAAGATCGATCACGGGTGTTCGGAAACGCTCAATGAGCTTCGGGCGAGGTTGGTCGGCTAGTGTCGACGCGGCACTCGCCCTACTCGAACATGCCGCCGAACATGTCGCCGAACCCACCGCCGACGTCGCCGCCGCCTTCGCCGATCCCACTTCCGATCTCGCTGGCGCCATCACCGATGCCGCCCATAAGATCACCGGCGCCCTCGCCGACCCCGGAGAACATGTTGCCCATACCACCGAACAGCAGGCCGCCGATCAGCATGCCGGAGAGCATGTCGCTGCCCCTCCACTGGTTGTAGTAACCCTGCGCCCACGGCGCGTACGCGGGTCCACCTTCCCAGTAAGGCACGCGCTGGGCGCCGACCTGCACCGTTCGGATGTAGGGATCGGCTCCGGCAAGCACGCGTTCCGCGTCCGCGGGACACGCTGGCACCGATCGCGCCACGCCGCCGGGAGGCGCCCACGTGACATCTTGGGAGGAGGGGCCGTGCGCGGGGTTGAAGAAGCAGGGTGGACGCTTGGCGGGCAGCGGCTCCCCAGCGACCCGTGCCTTCACGCACGCGACCGCGTAGCGCCCGTCCTCCAAGATCTCGGTGACGTGCCGGATTTCCTCGGGCCTGGTAACCGCGTCCAGCGACATCTTCGCGTTGTCGTAGGCGTCCAGAGCGCGCTGGTAGTCCTGTTGCATCGCCTCGTCGAGTGGGTGCCCGGCAACATCGGAATCCAGCCGCTGTAGTTCCTCGCCAAACTTTGTGACATCTTCGTCAGCTGCGCGCTTGGATGTGGAGAGTTGGGTTTCCAGCGCCGCTCGCTCTGCAGTTTGTCGCTGCTGGATCGCGTACCGCCGGTAGAGGGCGACGCCGCCCACGATCAGTGCCACCACGATCAGCAACACCACGAGTTCAGCCATGGGTCAAAGTTTGCCTTCGCCTTCCGCGGTTTCCCCTTGTGACAGTGTCTTCTTACCGACCTTTTAGACCGCCAGGGGCGTCGTCGCCGGCAACGGTACAACCGGTTGCCGGTATCCGCTGTCGACCTGTTAAGAGTCGATGATTTCGCACAGCAGAGAGCCGCTGGTCACCGTCGCGCCGACCTGGGCGTTGAGGTTCTTCACTGTGCCGCTCCGGTGTGCTGTCAGTGGCTGCTCCATCTTCATCGCCTCGAGGACCACGACCAGGTCGCCGGCCTCGACAACGTCACCATCGGCGACTGCCACCTTCACGATTGTGCCCTGCATGGGCGAGGTGAGGGCGTTGCCAGCTGGAGTCTTCGTCGCCATTCCGCTCTGGCGCTTGACAGGCTTCTTCGATCGCGCAGCGGCAGTGGACCCGTTGGCAGTTCCCAGGCCCGCGGGTACCAGCACCTCCAATCGCTTGCCGTTGACCTCGACGACGACCTTGGAGCGCGGGATTGGTTCGGGAGCCTCGCCGAGCGACCCAGCATAGGGTGCGATCCGGCCGCTGAACTCGGTCTCGATCCAGCGGGTGTGTACGCCGAAGTTCCCGTCTTCAGCGGTATAGGCGGGGTCCTCCAGGACAGCCTGGTGGAAGGGAACAACGGTCGGCATGCCCTCGATCACCAGCTCTTTCAGTGCCCGGCGTGATCGCTCGAGTGCCTGCTGGCGATTCGCACCGGTGATGATGATCTTGGCGATGAGCGAGTCGAAGTTGCCTGGTACGGTCATGCCGCTGACGTAGCCCTCATCGACTCGGACGCCTGGTCCCGACGGTGGCCGCCAAGCGGTCAGTGTTCCCGGTGCTGGCATGAAATTCCGGCCCGCGTCCTCGGCGTTGATCCGAAACTCGATGGAGTGGCCGGTAACGACAGGATCGAAGTATTCGAGCGGTTCGCCCTCGGCGATGCGAAACATTTCACGGACGAGGTCGAGTCCGGTGACCTCCTCTGACACCGGATGCTCTACCTGGAGCCGGGTATTGACCTCGAGAAATGAGATGGTCCCGTCTTGCCCAACCAGGAACTCACACGTGCCGGCTCCCACGTAGCCGGCTTCAGCGAGGATCGCCTTGGATGAGGCGTAGAGGCGTTCGGTCTGTTCAGTAGACAGGAAAGGCGCAGGCGCCTCCTCCACCAACTTCTGGTGGCGGCGCTGCAGCGAACAGTCTCGTGTCGAGATGACGACGACGTTGCCGTGGCTGTCGGCCAGGCATTGAGTTTCCACATGCCGCGGTTTGTCGAGATAGCGCTCGACGAAGCACTCGCCACGACCGAACGCCGTCACTGCCTCGCGTGTCGCTGAGTCAAAGAGTTCGGGGATCTCCGCTATGTTGCGGGCGACTTTCAGGCCCCGGCCGCCGCCACCGAACGCGGCTTTGATCGCGATGGGCAGCCCGTGCTCGGTCGCGAAAGCGATGACTGCATCGGCGTTGTCAACCGGGTCCGAGGTGCCTGGGACCAGCGGCGCGCCGACCTTCTGGGCGATGTGTCGGGCCCGGACCTTGTCGCCTAGTGCCTCGATGGCGGCGGGCGGCGGTCCGATCCAGGTGAGCCCGGCAGCCAGTACGGCCTCGGCAAAGGACGCGTTCTCGGCGAGAAAGCCATACCCCGGGTGCACGGCGTCCGCGCCGCTGCGGGCCGCGATGTCGAGAATTTTGGCGATGTCCAGATAAGTCTCCGACGGGGTCGCCCCGCCCAGCGCGTATGCCTCATCCGCGAGCGAGACGAACAGTGAGTCGGAGTCTGGTTCAGCGTAGATGGCGACACTGGCCAGCCCTGCGTCGGCCGCCGCGCGAATCACGCGTACGGCGATCTCGCCCCGGTTGGCGATTAGCACTTTGCTGATTCCCACGCGTCCCTCCCCGTCTCAAATCCCGCCTCTCGCCACTCTAATGCTGTCTCGATGACCGTGATTGCAGCGGAGCTTCAGCAAACCGAAGTCACAACGCATAGCAGAGAGGAATGGTCCATGACTGCGAACCTCGGCAAATAGCGCGGCGCCGGTCAGAGATGGAGTTGTCACATGAGCTGCGAGCGTCGGAATCGCGGCACTGCCGTGGTGAGGGAGGAGCGCGCGGCGGCGTTCCTTCCTCCGCGAGAGGGAGGGGTCACAGCGCGATCCGCTTCATCCTGTCGATCTGCGTTTGCCGTCTCAGACTGGCTAACGGGGGTGTGTGCAGCGCGGAATGAGCAAACAAGGAGCGAGCGAAGACCCGGATCGCGCGCCGTTGCACGGAGAAGGAGCGAGCGGATGCGTTGAAGGAGCGTGCAGAAGCGCTCTTCCCCTGCGAGTGACGAACGGCGGCGGATCCCAAGCGCGATCGCGCGAGCAGCAAGCCCAAAAAATGAGCGTGGGCCCCTCCAAGTATGAGTTGCAGGGGCCCACTGTTTAGCCGGAGTTAAGCGACGTCTCCAGCTGACCAGGCGACCCGGCGAATCCCAGCGACCCGTCACCGGCCGCTGCGGCGAGTTGCCTCACCGTATGAATCCGCTGTTCTGTCCCAGTCGCGCCCTTCCTTGCGGAAGTGCGTAAGAGATTTCTACAGCCTCCTCAGGCGCCCCGCAACCCAATCCTGAAAAGAAAATTCAGCAATTTTGTTGTCCACCGGGCTGTCCACAAGTTGGCCTGATTCATGCACCGAAATGATCAATTTCTCCACAGTTCAAGCACCCGTCTTGTGGACATTCGAAGGGGATCAAAGAGGCCGCGCTGGCCAGCGCGAGGCGCACTAGGCTTTAGCCGTGCAACCTCCACCGGATACCAAGGATTGGACCTGGACGCTGACGCGACGTTGCGACCAATGTGGTCTATCGGCTGGCGAGATCGATCCTGCGCAATTAGCCGAGCGTGCTTTCGTCGCCGCTGAGGAGTGGGTTCAGATCCTGCGCTCAAGTCCGGCGGTTGCCGCGCGCCCGCGGCCGGACGTCTGGTCGCCGCTGGAGTACGGCGCCCATGTCCGCGATGTCTACCGGCTTTTCGATGCCCGTCTCGCACAGATGCTCAGCGAGGACACACCGACCTTTGCCAACTGGGACCAGGACGAGGCTGCCATCGCAGAGCAGTACAGCGAGCAGGACCCTGAGGTGGTGGCCGACGAGCTCGAGGCTGCCGCGCAGCTCTTCGTTGCCCGGATCCAGTCGCTCAAGCCCGATCAATACTCACGACGTGGGATCAGGTCGGATGGTAAAGAGTTCACGGTCCTGACCTTCATCCAATACTTCCTGCACGATGTGATCCACCATCTCTGGGACGTCACAGGCCAGCAGGACGCCGCAGCCTCCCTCGCCTTGGAATAGGTCCTTATCGAACGCAGCTCGGATTCACCGGGTCTCGCTGAGGCGCTCCAGGTCAGCCAGGCACCGCTTTTCAAGATCATCTAGCTCACCCAGCGCCTCGTCCAAGTCCCGACGTTTGGCCAAGAGACCCTCGCGGCGCTTGCCGATATCAGCGATCAGAAAGGCGAGCTGACCGCGCTCCCCGGGAGTTTCGTCGTACATGTTGATCACGTGGGCGATCTCGTCGAGGGTGAACCCGAGGCGCTTGCCACGCATGATGAGCTGGAGGCGTACCCGGTCCCGAGCGTGGAAGATCCGAGTAGTGCCCTGTCGCTCGGGCGCCAAGAGTCCGCGGTCCTCATAGAAGCGGATTGTCCGCAGCGTGGTGTCGAACTCCTCGGCGAGTTCGGAAATGCTCCAGGTTCGATCACTCATCAAACGCTCCTTCAGTGCGAAGTCTAGACATGACGTTTACGTAAACGTCAAGCTATGCTGACAACGTCAGTGACGACGGAAAGAGCCTGATGACCGGTACGTTCTCACTCGGCGAGGAGCACAACGACTTCCGGGCGGCAGTTGCTGATTTCGCTGCGCGCGATCTGGCACCCCAGGTGGAGCGTTGGAACGCGGCCCACGAGGCGCCGCTGGAAGCGATCAAGCTCATGGGCAATTTCGGCCTTTTTGGACTTGGTGGACCTAAGGAGTACGGCGGTGCAGGTGACTTCACCAGCCTGTGCATTGCGATCGAAGAGATCGGCAAGGTGGACCAGTCACTAGGTATCACGCTGGAGGCGGCTGTCGGGCTGGGCATCAATCCGATCGCCCACTACGGCACACCGGAGCAGAAGGCGCGCTGGCTGCCGGATCTGCTTGCCGGTCGCGCACTGGCGTCCTTTGGGCTCACCGAAGCCGAAGCGGGGTCGGATGCCGGTGCCACCCGGACCCGTGCCACCTTGCGTGATCATGAATGGGTGATCAACGGCAGCAAGCAGTTCATCACGAATTCCGGCACCGACATCAGTGCTGTCTGCACTATCACGGCCCGTACCGGCACCCGGGACAATGGCAAACCCGAGATCTCGGCCATCGTGGTCCCCACTGGCACCACCGGTTTCGTGGTTGGTCCCAGCTACGTGAAACTTGGCTGGCACGCCTCGGACACCCATCCGCTCACCTTCACCGACGCCTCTGTGCCCGAAGATCATCTGCTGGGCCGACGGGGAGAGGGATATCACCAATTCTTGTCGATCTTGGACAGTGGTCGCGTCGGGATCGCGGCACTGGCATTGGGATGTATCCGAGCCTGCCTCGAGCTGTCGACCGAATACGCGAAGCAGCGCACCACGTTCGGGGTGCCGATTGGCCGCAAACAAGGCGTCGCGTTCCAGATTGCTGATCTTGACGTGATGGCGGCCGCGGCACATCAGCTGGTGTACGCCGCCGCAGCAATGCGTGATCATGGTGCTAGTGCAAGGGATTTCAATCGAGCGGCTGCGATCGCGAAGCTCTACGCCTCAGAGTCCGCCGTCAGCGCAGCGCGGGTCGCTACGCAGATATTCGGCGGCTACGGGTTCATGGAGGAGTATCCGGTGGCGCGTTTCTACCGGGATGCAAAGGTTCTCGAGATCGGTGAAGGCACCTCTGAGGTACAGCGGCTGCTGATCAGCCGGCGGCTCGGGCTCCCGGTGGAGTAGTCGATCATGGACCGAATCAGCGCTGCGCGTGACCGTACCCTGGCTCCGACCGAACGGGCCGCGGCCAAGCTGGCAAGCGCGAACAAGCTTTTTGTGCGGGAGCGGATCGACTTGTTGTTCGACGATTGCACCTTTATTGAAGACGGCCAGCTCGCCAATGCGATGGCCGACGACCTGCCCGCCGATGGCGTCGTCACTGGACGCGGCCTGGTTCAGGGACGGCCTGCCCTTGTGGTGGCCAATGATCCAAGCGTCAAAGCCGGTTCCTGGGGTGCGCGGACGGTAGAGAAGATCATCCGGGTCACCGAAGTTGCGCTGCGTGACGAGTTGCCGATCTTCTGGTTCATCGATTCGGCTGGTGCGCGGATCACCGATCAGGTTGATCTGTTTCCCGGCCGAAGGGGCGCGGGTCGGATATTCCACAACCAGGTCGCGCTGTCCGGCAAGGTACCCCAGATCTGCTGCCTCTTCGGCCCGAGCGCTGCCGGCGGCGCGTACATTCCGTCTTTCTGCGATGTCGTGATCATGGTCGAGGCGAATGCCTCGATGTACCTTGGGTCGCCCCGGATGGCGGAGATGGTGGTAGGAGAGAGGGTCACTCTCGAGGAGATGGGCGGTGCCCGGATGCACGCCACGATCTCCGGATGTGGGGACCAGTTGGCCGCCGACGATACCGACGCCATCGAGCAGGCCAAGCAGTACTTCTCTTATGTGCCGCTGAACTGGCGGAGTCCGCCGCCGACCTATGACCCGCTAGACCCGGCCCGGGATTTCACCGATGATCTTGTGCCGGCGCAGGAGTCTGCTGGCTATGACATCCGCACGGTCATCGAAGCGATCGTTGACGAGGGCTCCTTCTTAGAGATCAAGCCGCTATTTGCTCCTGAGCTCGTGACGGGCTTCGCGTTGCTGGAGGGCGAAGTGATCGGCATCGTGGCCAACCAACCGGCCGTCAAGGGCGGAGTGTTGTTCGTTGATTCGGCCGACAAGGGCGCCCGCTTCATCTGGCAATGCGACGCGTTCAGCATCCCCCTGCTGTACTTGGCCGATGTGCCCGGATTCATGATCGGCAGTGCTGTGGAGCGGCAGGGCATCATCCGCCACGGTGCGAAGATGATCACAGCAGTCGCCGAGGCGACTGTGCCGACTGTTTCCCTAATCCTTCGCAAGGCATACGGGGCGGGGCTCTATGCGATGGGTGGTCCGGGGTTCGCACCCGACGCCTGCCTGGCGTTGCCCACCGCCAAGATTGCCGTGATGGGCCCGGAGGCAGCGGTCAACGCCGTCTACGCAAACAAGATCGCCGAGATCGACGACGAGGCCGAGCGGACGGCGTACGTGGAGCGGCTTCGCAAGGAGTACGAGATCGACATCGACATCCTGCGGCTGGCCAGTGAGCTCGTCATCGACGGTATCGTCGAGCCCCGCGAGGTACGCCGCGAACTGATCGCCCGCTTCGCAGCCGCAGCCACTAAAGACCGTCACTTCTCCACGCGCCGACACGGCGTACCGCCGGTCTAAGACTCTAGATACCGGCCGGCATTCCCTTGGAGCCCATTGTCAGAAAACTGGGTTAACCCACTTTCCGGTCGCCTCACACAGGTTGCAACCTATGTGAAGCGCAGGGAACCTGGGTTAACCCACTTTTCCGCGGGAGAGCGGACGCCAGACAGATGCGCTAGATAGGCAGCCTGCGGAAGAGTGGCCGCGGTACGTGCCGCAGGCCCGACATCACTACCCGCAGAGGTCCTGGCACCCAGACGAGTTCGCGTTTGCCGTTGATACCGTCGACGACTGCTTCGGCGACCTGGTCCGGCGTCACGGCAAGGGGAACCTCATCGAGTCCAGAGGTCATCTTGGACTTGACGAATCCTGGCCGAACGACCAGCACACGTACGCCGTACTCGCGCAGCGCCTCACCAAGTCCGAGGAAGAAACCGTCCAGGCCGGCCTTAGTCGAGCCGTAGACGAAGTTGGAGCGTCGCACCCGCTCTCCAGCCACGCTGGACAGCGCCACAATCCAGCCGTGCCCTTGGGCCTGCATGCGCTGACCCAGCAGCACCCCGATGTGTACCGGTGCGGTGTAGTTGACTTCGGCCAGCTCAAGGGCAAGGTCGGGGTCGCGCCATGCCTGTTCCGGATCACCGAGCAGGCCGAAGGCCATCACAGCGATGTCGATGTCGCCGCCCGCGAACGCCTGCTCGATGGTTGCGGCATGGGATTCATGATCACGAGCATCAAGATCGACTTCGGTGATCTCACACTTCAGGTCGGTGAGCTCGGCCGCGGCGGCGGTACGCCGCTCGCTGGGCCGCGCGGCCAGCACCACACGCAATCCAGAACGGGCATACCGCCGGGCAATGGCCAAGGCGATGTCCGAGGTGCCGCCGACCAGCAATAGCGACTGTGGTTCGCCGACCGCGTTGATCATGCCGCACCTCGGGTCGTCGGTTTGCTCAGCTCGAGGCGGCGAGCAAGATCTGAGTTGAAGATCCCGCTCGGATCCACCTCGCGGCGTACCGCCAGAAATTCCTCCAACCGCGGATACATCCGACGGAACATCGCAGCGCTGAGTCGCGAGTCCTTGGCAAGGTAGACCCGACCACCTGCACCGACAACCTCGTTATCGAGGGCGTCGCACAACCTGTCCAGCCCATGCTCGATAGGCAAGTCCACGGTCAGGGTCCAACCCGGCATGGGAAAAGACAGCGGCGAGGGGTTGCCGGGGCCGAATCGCTTGAGCACATTGAGACATGACAGGTGACCGGAATTGACGATCATCTCCAGGCAGCGCCGGAACGCATCCGCCTCCTCGAACGGCACAACGAACTGATACTGCAGAAAGCCATGGGGTCCGTAAACCCTGTTCCACTCCGCCACCATGTCCAACGGGTGGAAGAACTTCGTGATGTTCTGCAGCTCACCGATGCGGTGCTTCGGCGCCTTCTGATACCACGCGGTGCTGAACGCCTTTGCCGTCGCCTTGTTGATCATCCGGTTTGGGAAGATCTCCGGGAGAGTTCCCAGCGACGGCGCCACAAACCTCAAAGGATCACGCCTCAGCTTGCTGGGCAGCTCCGCGAGTCGGGCTTTGTTCCCGCGGGTGAGCACCCCTCGACCCATGTGACGCCCCTTTGTCACGGCATCGAACCATGCAACGGAGTACGTGTAGTTCTCATCGCCCTCTGACATCTGCTGCATCAGATCGTCGATGTTCGCGGCACGATGGGTGTCGACGGTGAAGTAGGCGGTTTCGGTGCGCTGCAATGCCACCGTGGCGCGCAGGATTGCGCCAGTCAGACCCATTCCGCCGACAGTTGCCCAAAACAGCGTCGTGGTATCGCCGTCCGGCGTCACCGTCCGCATTTTCCCGTCGGCCATCAGCAGGTCGAGTGAACGCACGTGGTTTCCGAAGCTGCCTTCTGTGTGATGGTTCTTGCCATGCACATCCGCGGCTATTGCGCCGCCGACGGTCACCTGCCGGGTGCCAGGAAGCACCGGGACCCAGAGGCCGAACGGCAGCACCGCACGCATCAGCAAATCGAGACTGACGCCGGCCTGAACCGTCACAGTCGCCGGTTCACCCGATGCGTCCAAGGAGAGGATGCGGTTCATCTTGGTGAGATCGAGTGCAGTGCCTCCAGCGTTCTGGGCGGCGTCGCCGTAGCTGCGGCCGAGACCGCGCGGTACCACACCGCGGTTGTCGGACCTACGCAGGGCAGAGACGGCATCGGCAACCGAGTCGATCTGTGCCAGATGCGACATCGTTCCGGATGCTCGACCCCACCCGTGCAGCTCCACCAACGGCTGCGGGATCAGTGGCTGCTCCTCCGGCAAGGAGGGCTTGATCGCCGGTACCGCTTCGTCACTCATTCCACATCGCTCTCTGTCAGAAGAAGACCGCCACGGTGATCACCGCCAGCCAGACCACGCCGAGTCCCTGCAGCACACGATCATGCAGTACGACCTCCTCCGGCTCGCCAGCGGTGCCAGCGTCGACCTCCAGCGCGTACTGGAGCAGACCCAAGGTAAAAGGTGCGATCGAGATTGCGGTCCAGGGGATGCCGAGCGCGCCGTCGCCGCGATTCTCGAATGCCCAGAGGCTGTAGGAGATGAGCACCATCACCGCGGCCATCATCCAGGCAAAACGGAGGTATGACTCGGAGTATCGCGTCAGCGAGCGCCGCGTGCCGGCATCGCTGCCGAGCGCCTTCATCTCCGAATACCGTTTGCCGGAAACCATGAAAAACGAACCGAAGGCCGCTACCAACAAGAACCACTGGCTCAGAGGAATGTCGGTCGCGACGCCACCGGCGATCGCACGGAGGAGGAAGGCGCTGGCCACTACGGCCAGGTCGACTACCGGCACGTGCTTGAGGAAGGTTGAGTAGAGCACCTGCAGCGCCAAATAGACCAGCACGGTGATCCCAAGTGGCATTGACACGAAGAAACCAAGCGCTAGCCCGCAGGCGCCGGTCACGGTGGCCAACACCAGGGCGGTCGCGGGCTTAAGCTCACCGGCGGCGATCGGCCGGAAGCGCTTCGTGGGGTGCTGTCGGTCCTCCTCGACGTCGCGCACATCGTTGAAGAGGTAGACAGCAGCGCTCACCAGGCAGAATGCGACGAAAGCCAGTGCGGTGCCTTTGATCACAGCTGGCTCGAAGAGCCGCCCAGCGGCCAGCGGAGCGGTCACCACGAGGAGGTTCTTGACCCACTGGCGGGGTCGCATGGCGCGGACCGTGGCCGGCACTCGGCTGCGGCGGACGGCAACCTCCGTGGATTGGGACATCAAGACGCTACATTATCGATCCCATTCCTCCAGTTGCGGCGACCGTGAGCCGGTGGACACTACCTTGGAGCGCGTGCGGATCAACCCGCGAGCTGCGAGCGTCGGCATTGCGCGAGCAGCTCCATATCGCAAGGTGTGTCACGCGCTGCCGGTTGTCGTGGCGCTGCTTGGTTGCCTGCTTGCCGGGTGCAGCGCCAGCTACTCCAGCGATTCCGACATCCCACCGCCGGCCGCGTCCCCAGCTCTGCCCCCGTCGATCCCCTCCGACGGTGTCACCCTTGCCGCACTCGGCTACCTAAATGGACCGGTCCAGCAGTTCTCGCTACCGCGCACTGCCGTTATCAGGGCGAAGGTGGACCAGCCGAACAACGTTACGGCTGTCGTTTCGTCTCCATCGCCGACGGAGCTGGGTTCATACCTGCGCCGCGCCTTGCCTGCTACCGGTTTCAAGATCACCGCGGATAGTCCGGCGACGAACACGATGACCTTCACAGGTCATGGATGGAGCGGCAGCTATACCGGCGACGAACGTGCGTCGGCAGTTTTGCTGCGGCCGCTGTGACAGGGTGATTTCCAGCCCCCGAGCGCGCGCAGGTAGCCTCCTCGGGGCAAGGTCGGTTACTAGACGGGACGCCTGAGTTGATGTTGTTGCAGAGAGAGGCGCTGCTGCAGCGTACCCGACTGCTGGGTCCGGCCTTCGTCGCAGCCGTTGCGTACGTCGACCCCGGCAATGTTGCGACCAATACTCAGGCGGGCGCCGCCTTCGGATATCTCCTGCTCTGGGTGCTCGTCGGGGCAACTCTGATGGCCGGCCTTGTGCAGTACCTGTCGGCGAAGGCGGGCTGGCTGACCGGGGAGACGCTGCCGGCGCTGGTGGCTCGCCGCAACTCCACCGGGCCGCGGATTTGCTATTGGATCCAGGCCGAGCTGGTTGCCATGGCG
>DATHIJ010000253.1:0-2845 GCA_035489975.1 Propionibacteriaceae bacterium
TGTCGCCACGCTCGCCGGATCGTCGCCGATGCAGTCGAACCTCTGGTACCCGGGGTCAACGGCCGACTCTGCCGCTTCTCCGGGATTAGGTTCGCCGGGCACGGCGGTCTTGGTCACCGGTCAATCTTGCCAGAGTCGCGCCTCCGCGACCTTCCGAGCGCGAGAGCTCAGCGAGATCGGCGAACAGCAGTCACAAAACGTGATCGTCCGGCCAGGTCGCGATGATCACGTATTGCGGCGAACCCGCCATGCTGGACGAGCACCTGTTGAGCAGATTCCCCTTGCACGTCTGCATGCTCAACGCAGAGCAAACCCGCCGGTCGCAGCAGGCGCGCAGCCTCGGCGACCACCACCCTGATCACCTCCAACCCGTCCTGGCCGGCGAACAAGGCAAGGAGCGGATCGTGATCACGTACCTCGGGAGGCACGGACTCGAACGCCTCCAACGGGATATAGGGCGGGTTGGCGATCACCAAATCGACTGTGCCCTCGAGCTCAGGCAGGACGCCGATCATGTCCTGCACGTGCAGCTCAACCGTGGTATCCGCTAGATTCCGCGCCGCGTACGCCGCAGCCTCTTCCGACACCTCGACAGCCTGAACCCGGGTGCCAGTGAGTTCTGTAGCTATGGATTTGGCGATTGCACCGCATCCAGTCCCAAGCTCGACTACTACCGGCAAGTGCCGCGACTCACCGCGCGCGACTGCATAGACCATCGGACGCAATTGTTCGATCGCCCAGCCGGTCATCACTTCGGTCTCGGGCCTGGGCACGAAGACGCCAGGACCCACTTCCAGTTCCAAGTGGCGAAAGTGAGCCCGACCGGTCAGGTGCTGTAGCGGGACCCGACGCGCACGCTTGTTGATCAATGCTTGGAAGTACGCAGCCTCGGCGTCCTCGACGGCATCGACGAGTGGGAGCCGGGCCAACTCGACTCCTGTTGCGTACGCGAGCAGCTGCCTTGCCTCCTGATCCGCAGACGCGACGCCCACCTCGCGCAGTTGACTTGCAGCTTCATGGAGAAGCGGTCGTACGTCCTTGCTCACGAGTTTGGACCACCGGCCTGGGAGAGCCGCAGCCCGGTGTCGGCCTCCTGAAGCGCCTTGATCACCGCGTCCAAGTCGCCATTCAGAACTTGATCAAGGTTGTAGGACTTGAACCCGATTCGGTGATCAGAGATGCGGTTCTCTGGAAAGTTGTAGGTACGAATGCGCTCGGAACGGTCGACGGTTCGGACCTGACTACGGCGGGCCGCCGAGGCCGCGTCGGCAGCTTCGGATTCAGCGGCTGCCGTCAGCCGCGCCCGGAGCATCCGCATCGCCTGTTCGCGGTTCTGCAGCTGCGAGCGTTCGTTCTGGCAGGAGACAACGATGCCGCTAGGCAGATGGGTGACGCGCACAGCCGAGTCGGTGGTGTTGACGCCCTGACCGCCCGGCCCGGACGAGCGATAGACATCGATCCGGAGGTCTCCCTCGTCGATGGAAACCTCGGTTTCGGCAACCTCGGGCATGACCAGCACACCAGCAGCAGAGGTGTGCAGCCGACCCTGGGACTCCGTGACCGGCACTCTTTGTACCCGATGCACACCGCCCTCGAACTTGAGTACACCGTAGGGCATCGAGTGAGGCTGGCCGGCATTCGGCGCCTTGATCGCTGCGGTCACTGATTTGTAGCCGCCAAGATCGGTTTCCTGAGCATCGAGAATCTCGACCTTCCAGCCCTTGCTCTCGGCGTATCGCGAATACATCTTCAGCAGGTCAGCGGCGAACAGGGCTGACTCCTCGCCGCCTTCACCGGACTTGATCTCCATCAGCGCATCCGAGGAGTCGTTGGGGTCGCGGGGAGCGAGCAGCCGCGTGAGCCGCTCGGTAACCGGGACCAATCGCGCCTCCAGCTCGGCAGCCTCCGCCGCCAACGAGGAATCCTCGTCCGCCAGCTCCTTCGCTGCCTCAAGATCATCTGTGAGCCGGTTGTACTCGTCCAGCGCCTTGATGATGGGCAGCAATTCCGCGTAGCGCCGGCCCACCTGGCGGGCCCGAGCAAGATCGGCATGGACAGCCGGATCGGCGAGCGCTGTCTCCAGCTCTTGGAATTCAGCACGCAGCGGGGCTGTCGACTCGAACATCGGGCACTCCCCTCTCCGACTTGTCAGCGTGGGTGGTTGCCCTGGCGACCACCCACGCTGACAACTCGGTGGCCCGGACGTAGCAAGCGCCGGGATGCAGGTTGCTTCCTGCCTCCCGGCGCTGTTGCGCAGCTACTTGCTGGCGGCCTTCTTGGCCGGCTGCTTGGCCGCGTACCTCTTCTCGAAGCGAGCGACCCGGCCACCGGTGTCGAGAATCTTCTGCTTGCCCGTGTAGAACGGGTGGCAGGCCGAGCATACGTCTGCGTGGATCACGCCGTTAGGCGCTGTACTGCGGGTAGTGAAGGTGTTGCCACAGGTGCAGGTCACCTGCGTCTCCACGTACGCGGGGTGAATGTCGGGCTTCATGCTTGTCTCCTCGTCATGGGCACCGGGTCGCCACGCATCCTGCGCCTACGGCGTGAACCGGCACCAAAGAGTGATTCTGCCGCAGTGTGACAACCGGCAGCAAATGCACAACGGCTAGGGACTCGGCTTTAGTCCCGTGGAGCAGCCGATGCGGCCCAGCTAGTCCTATGCCGGAATGGTTTTGGTGATCGCCATCAGGAACTCAGCGTTGCTCTGGGTCTTGCGAAGCCGGTCCAGCAGCATCTCCAGCCCCTGCAGGCTCTCCAATCCCGAGAGAACGCGGCGCAGCTTCCATACGATGGCCAGTTCCTCGCGACTCATGAGCAACTCCTCGCGGCGGGTGCTCGAGGCATC
>DATHIJ010000254.1:0-3026 GCA_035489975.1 Propionibacteriaceae bacterium
AGATGGCCCAGGGAGCCAAGCCTGGGGAGGGCGGCCAGCTGCCGGGTCAGAAGGTCTATCCGTGGATCGCCAAGACGCGGCATTCCACGCCTGGGGTGGGACTCATTTCGCCGCCGCCACACCACGACATTTACTCAATCGAGGATCTCAAGCAGCTGATCCACGATTTGAAGTGCTCCAACCCGTCCGCGCGGGTGCACGTCAAGCTGGTTGCCGAGGTCGGTGTCGGTACTGTTGCCGCCGGGGTGTCCAAGGCCAAGGCGGATGTGGTGCTGATCTCCGGTCACGACGGCGGGACGGGCGCGGCTCCGCTTACCTCGTTGAAGCACGCTGGCGGCCCGTGGGAGCTCGGTCTCGCCGAGACCCAGCAGACATTGCTGCTGAATGGCCTCCGCGATCGGATCGTGGTGCAGGTCGATGGCCAGCTGAAGACCGGTCGCGACGTGATAATCGGTGCGCTGCTGGGGGCAGAGGAGTTCGGCTTCGCCACCGCACCCTTGGTGGTCAGCGGTTGCATCATGATGCGGGTGTGCCATCTCGACACCTGTCCGGTAGGGGTGGCCACGCAAAACACCGAACTGCGCTCGAAGTACACCGGAAAGCCGGAGTTCGCGATCAACTTCTTCGAGTTCATTGCCGAGGAAGTACGCGAACACCTTGCAGCTTTAGGTTTCCGCTCCCTTGATGAAGCGATCGGCCACGTGGAGGTCCTCGATACCACGCGGGCGGAGGCGCATTGGAAGGCGCACGGGCTGAATCTCCGGCCGATCTTGCACAAGCCAGAGCTCCCCGAGGGAACGGTGCTGCACAACGTCACGATTCAAGATCATGGGATAGCCGAAGCGCTCGACCAGGAGTTGATCAGGATCTGCCGGCCCGCGCTCGAGACCGGTGAGGCCATTCGCGCCTCCCTGCCGATCCACAACGTGGATCGGACAGTGGGAACGATCTTGGGTCATGAGGTGACGAAAGCCACCCGGGGTGAGGGGCTTCCGGATGGCACGATCGACATCACCTTCGAAGGCTCTGCCGGCCAAAGCTTTGGGGCGTTCCTGCCCGCCGGCATCACGCTGCGTCTGGAGGGCGATGCCAACGATTACCTAGCTAAGGGACTTTCTGGTGGCCGCATTGTGGTGCGGCCGGCGCGTACGGCGGGATTCGTCGCGGCAGACAACATCATCGCCGGAAACGTCATCGGGTACGGCGCGACGTCTGGTGAGCTGTTCATCCGGGGGCAGGTCGGCGAGCGGTTCTGCGTCCGCAACTCTGGCGCCATCGCCGTGGTGGAGGGCCTGGGCGATCACGGTTGCGAGTACATGACCGGCGGCGTCGCCGTGGTAATCGGGAAGACCGGGCGCAATGTCGCGGCCGGCATGTCGGGTGGTATTGGCTACTTCCTCGACCTCGACCCGACGCTGCTCAACACCGAGATGGTTGACGCGCTTGTGCCGTCCGATGCCGATCTTGAGTTTTTGAGAAACCTGATCCTGCGGCATCGCGAGGAGACGGGTTCCGACGTCGCCGAGTCGTTGCTGGCCGACTGGCGCTCAGCCGCCAGGCGCTTCACCAAAGTGTTGCCGCGCGACTATGCCCGGGTCCTCGCTGCTCGGCAAGAAGCCGAATCAGAGGGGCTCGATGAGGCCGGAACCACCAGCAAAATGATGGAAGCCGCTCACGGATGAGTACGCAGGTTTGCGCCCTGAGCTTGTCGAAGGGCGCCGAGGGAGGCGGGCCCAATGGCTGATCCGCGGGGATTCATGACGTCGCCGAGACGGGTGGCGGCACGACGGCCAGTGGCGGAGCGGATCCACGACTGGAAAGAGGTCTATCCCGGTACACCGGGGCGAGCCGTGCTGCCGATCATCTCCGAGCAAGCTGGCCGTTGCATGGACTGCGGCATCCCCTTCTGCCATACAGGCTGCCCGCTAGGCAACCTCATTCCGGAGTGGAACGACCTGGTGTGGCGCAGCGATTGGGACGAAGCGCTGGAGCGGTTGCACGCGACCAACAACTTCCCGGAGTTCACGGGCAGGTTGTGCCCGGCGCCGTGCGAGACGGCTTGTGTCGTAGGCATCAATCGCGACGCGGTGACGATCAAGAACGTCGAGGTCGCGATCATTGATAAAGGCTGGGACGAGCGCCGAGTCACCCCGCAGCCGCCGGAATGGCTCACCGGCAAGCGAGTTGCGTTTGTTGGCTCGGGTCCGGCCGGACTGGCAGCCGCCCAGCAGCTCACTCGCGCCGGGCACACGGTCGTGGTCTACGAGCGGTCCGACGCACCGGGCGGCCTCATGCGCTACGGCATTCCCGAATTCAAGATGGAGAAGTCTGTGCTGGATCGCCGTATCCGGCAGATGCATGACGAGGGCACCAACTTCCGCTGTGGAGTCGAGGTTGGTGTCAAGATCACCGGGCGTGAGCTCAAGGAGCGCTACGACGCGATCGTGCTGGCAGTCGGGTCCACCATCGGTCGCGAATTGCCTGTGCCGGGTCGGGAACTCGGTGGCATTCATCAGGCGATGGAGTACTTGCCACAAGCCAATCGCGCGGCGTTGGGCCGGCTTGTTGAGGACCAAATCACCGCCAAGGACAAACACGTGGTGATCATCGGCGGTGGTGACACAGGCGCAGACTGCCTCGGTACTGCGATCCGGCAGCAGGCGAAGTCGATCGTGCAACTAGAGATCATGCCGACGCCCCCGGACGAGCGGCCGGCACACCAACCCTGGCCGACGTACCCGATGATTTATCGGGTTTCCTCGGCGCACGAGGAGGCAGGGGAGCGGGTCTACTCGGTTTCGACCTCGGAGTTCATCGGTGATTACGACGACAATGTGGCCTCGTTGCGCATGTCCGAGGTGAGATTCGACGCGGGAAAGATCGTTCCAGTCCAGGGAACCGAGAGGGAGATTCCGGCCCAGCTGGTCCTGCTCGCCATGGGGTTCGTTGGTCCGGAGAGGGACACCGTGATCTCCCAGCTGGGAGCCGCCCTTGATGAGCGCGGCAACGTGGCACGAGACAAGAAC
>DATHIJ010000255.1:0-2827 GCA_035489975.1 Propionibacteriaceae bacterium
GCACCCACGCGGCGATCACCCATCCCGGACGGGAAGTTGCGTTCCAGGCTGGTCCTGGACCAACAAGTTGAACAGAGCACGCATGGTCACTTGTCTGATGACGTGTCAGGCACGGCGCCCGCCTCGGTGGGCGCCGCGTCACGTCTGGGTCGGAGTTCCCTCAGCGCCGTTTGCCGCCGCCAGACGGCTGGCGAGTGTGTCGGGTCCGCATTTGACCCACTCGAGCCGTCTTGAGACAGCTCGCGCGGCGTACCGGCCTACGGGCTACCGCGGGGAACAGGAAAGGCGACAAGGCCCGCCTTTCCTCAATGCCAGCGACCGCCGAAGCAACGACCTAGCTGTCATTCAACGCTGACCTGCCGGAGAGAGCTCAGCGCCGCGCGCCACGGCAGCAGCGCAGCGCAGCAGCCAACCCTTGACTCCTTCGACCGTGCCGTCCGCGTACGCGCCCAGCGCAGCCGAATAAGTCGAGCCGTTTTCGGCGTGCCCTGCCTCGACCACGATCACCCCGTACGGGTCCAGACCGGCGGAGATCAACACCAGGTGTTCCGCCGCTCGCGCGATCAAGCCGCTGGCCTCACCGAAGGGCGCGACGGCGGCGACCTCGGCATGTGCCACCGCCCCGACGACGATCGCGGGTGCCTCGGTATGGCGGGTCAGCAACTCGCCAAGGCTGTTCATCCGTGTTGCCGTCGCTGCCTCCGAGCTGATCTTGCCGAGAGCGGTGTCCGGCACTACCCCACGGGCGACCAACGCGTGCGCCCTTGCGAGCGCCTGCGCGGGCGCGACCCTGATGAGCGCCGCGAGCGGCGCTAACTCCGCCGACAGCCGGAGCGCCCCGATCTGCCATCGCGCGGGATCACCGGTCAGCTCGGCGTTGGCTCTGGCTCCCGACAGGAGGGCAAGGTTCAACTGCTCGTCAGTGATCTTCCGAAGGCCACGATCCCGCAGCACCACGTCGACGGCATCGGTCGCCGCCGCAACGGCGGACGGCACGCCCTCGACGCGCGCAAGATCAGCCAGCGGGTCAAGCACCACTAAAGTTTCCACCATGGCGACGCAGCGAGATCCTTATCCAGAAGCTGCGGCCGTGTGGATGGTCGGCGAGCCGACAATGCGGGTTCTCGACCTCGGGGCGGGCCGTGGCGGATTCGCCGCGATGTTATGCGATGCCGGTCATGAGGTGTTCTGCATCGATCGCACCGTCGATCTCGTGGCGAGTCTCCCGGCCCGCCTCGAAACTCGCCGGCACGTCGTAGGCCAGGTCGAGTCGTTGCCATTCCTGTCTTGTCATTTCGATGTCGTCACCGCGGCGCAGACGCTGCATCGCTTCGCGCCCGGACTGGCGCTGACCGAGATTGCCCGGGTCCTCAAGCCGGGCGGCTACCTGGCGATCGCGTACAACACCCGCGACGACACAGTGCCTTGGGTACGGCGGCTGATCGCACTGATGCGCGAGGCCGACCCGGGCGCGATGCGCGGCGACTTCGGCGCAGACAGCGTCGAGAAGGTTGCCGAAAGCCCATACTTCGGGCTCCTGGAACGCCGAAACTTCCGGAATTGGATGCCGATCACCCGAGATGGGCTCATCTCGATGGTCGAGCGGCGCCCCGCAGTGGCTCGGTTGGATGCTGCGTCGCGTGGCCGGTTGGTGCGCGAAGTTGGGGCGCTCTACGACGCCTCCGCGCGCGTACCCGATCCGCTGATGCTGCCTTTCCAGACGTCCTGCTGGCGGGCTGAAGTTGATCACTCCAAGCTGGCGATCAACGATGACTTCGACGACGTGCTTCAGATCAAGCTCTGAGCAATCTCAGGGTCCCGAGCCATCCGCTCCGCAGGGTCAGCATCCCACGCTGCGTGGGATGCAGACGCTGTACACAGCGTGTGTATGCCGTGCACAGCGTGAGGAAACTTCGTGCGGCGTTCGGCAACGCCGTGCACAGCGTTAACAACCTTGGTACGGCCTCAGGCGCCGGCAGCCGCGGGAGTTCGGGCAGTCACACGGGCGGCCGCAATATCTCCTAAGTAGGCTGAAGCCAAGGCAGCTGGCCAAATGAACCCGATCGACCAGCCCCGATCATCGATGCTCGTGAGGAGACCGCTGTGACTGATGAGGCCCTGTCCAACTTGCTCCACGAGGACCGGCGCTTTCCTCCACCCGCTGGTCTTGCAGCGAATGCCAATGTCACGGCCGAAACCTATGGTGAGGCAGCGGCAGACTTCGAGGGTTTCTGGGCCAAGCAGGCCAAGCGGCTGAGCTGGCAAACCGAACCGACCCAAATTCTCGACTGGAGCGATCCGCCATTTGCCAAATGGTTCGCTGACGGCACACTGAACGCCGCGTACAACTGCGTTGATCGGCACGTCGAGGCCGGCAACGGAGACCGTGTCGCCTTCTATTTCGAAGGCGAGCCGGGCGACACCCGTGTAATCACTTACGCGCAGCTGGCCCGCGAGGTCAAGCAAGCAGCAAACGCACTCGTGGAGCTCGGCGTGAAGGCCGGTGATCGAGTAGCGATCTACTTGCCGATGATCCCGGAAGCGGTCGTCGCGATGCTCGCGTGTGCCAGGATCGGCGCACCGCACACTGTGGTTTTCGGCGGGTTTTCCTCAGACGCGCTCTATTCGCGGGTTATCGACTGCGGCGTCGGGATCGTGATCACTGCTGACGGTGGTTACCGCCGGGGCACCGCGTCAGCGTTGAAACCTGCAGTCGACGAAGCGCTGAAATACGGCTGCGACGTACGCAATGTGCTGGTCGTCCAGCGGACCAAGCAGGACGTGCCGATGACTGAAGGTCGCGACCTGTGGTGGCACGAATTCGTAG
>DATHIJ010000256.1:0-3229 GCA_035489975.1 Propionibacteriaceae bacterium
TCGGCATAGTGGTTCATAACGATGCCGGGGACCTGGTCGGCGAATGAGCAGTGCACAAAGCCTTCACGCTCATACCCCAGGCCGCGGCTCGACCATGGGTAGCGGCCGGACGCCTCGGCCTCTGCCCACACCGACCGCTCCGCAAGGTGGAACACCGCTTCGGAAATCGGCTGAGGCTCTGAGAGCAGGCCGAGCCCGACCAGATCAGCGCGTAGCCGCTCGGCGTCGGTGAAGTTCAGCGCCGCCATGCCGAGGGTCGCGGCGGCGGCCACATTGGCTGGGATGTCGTCGATGAAGACCGTCGAGTCGGCGGACAGGCCATGCCGATCGAGGGCCAGTTCGTAGAGCGCAGGCTCGGGCTTCAGCAGCCCTTCGGTGCCGGAGACGACGATGGCCTCGAAGCGGCGCAGAATGCCGAAGCGCTCGGTCGCAAGCGGGAACGTCTCGGCCGACCAGTTGGTCAGCGCGATCAACCGGACGCCGGCCTGCCCCAGTTCCGCGAGGAGTCCGCTCGTCCCGGGCACCATGCCGGTCAACGTCGCGTCGAAGTGGATGCGGTAGCCGAGGATGGCCTCCCGGTCATCCGGGAAGCGAGCGATGAGCCCCTGCTCCGCCTCCTCGAACGAACGGCCGCCGTCGTTCAGCCGGTTCCAGCCGGCGAAGTCGACTCGTTCCAGGAAAGTCGCGACCTCCTCGGCCGGCAGCACGCGCTCGTACGCTCTACGCGGATCCCAGGACACCACCACGCCGCCTAGATCAAAGATGACCGCATGGCACTGCATCACCTCTCCTCCGGATGAAACCACAACAGCAGACTATGATCACGCGAACACCGAGATGCCGGCCATCGCGGCGGCGATCATCAGCAAGCCGAGCCATGCTAGACCAGACTGCTAAGTGACCACCTGAGTGACTACGGGTCGACGTCCCGCACATTCAGGCACACCTTCACGGACCCGATTCGGGCCTCGACGGGAACGGAGCCCGCCGTGCAGTCATCATCGTGCACCCAATTAGCCCGGGGAACCATCAACCGACACGACCAGCTCACCTTGAGCTGGTTAGCCCTTTCGACGCACCGCCAGCAGTGCTCGTGGAGTGGACAGCAGCGCCATCTGTGCTCGCACTCACCCAAAGGCGATCGCTGACATCGCGTCAGCCCTGGTGCGACCCTGGCGTCGGCGCAAGGACTCGGACCACCCTTCACAAGAACCTTGTCAATCTCGACGGACCCGAGAGATTCGCCAGTTTCGGGGTCCACCACATTGGCACCCTGCGGAACCCACCAATCGAGCTGGCCAGCTTTCGAACACGTGGCCGTCTCCACCTGGATCGGTGGATCGAATTCGCTGCGACCTGCTTGGCCGAACTGACTCGGATCCAGATCCCGCATAACTGATTAGAACCTGCTTACGATTCTGGGTGGCAGATCATGAGCGGGTTGTAACTTTGGTGTTTGCCGGGGCGTGTCCGCTCGGTACTCCAAGGGTCACCGCTGCTGGGTGGCGTCGAGCACTTGGAGGATCTCCTTGATCACCAGAGCTGGCTCATTCTCCGGCACGTTGTGACCGCTGGTCACCACGACTTGACGCGCCTGCGGGCTGAGCTTGAACCATCCCTTCTGATCTTCGACATTAGTGCGCTGCTCTTCATTCTCGTAGTCGGCACGGTAATCGTTGCTGATCACGACGAGCGGGATGTCACCGATACGCTCTCTGTTTGCCCAAACCTCGTTCTCGACAGTCACATAGTCACGGCGTTCTTCGTTCATGGGTGAGTCGCACTTCAACTCCTGCAGCAATTCCGGCGGCGCTTCCTTAGCGATGATGGCGTGAGGTGTCTCGACGAATGCCATTCCCTTCACGTCCTGTGGGTGCGCGTACGCGAAGCCAGCCATCAGGTAACCCCCACCCGACGTACCAGCAAGCACGTACGGGCCGTCCTCTCCGGTGGCCCGCAAGAGCGCCTCCAGATCACCGTTCAGATTCTTCAGCTGGCGACAGCCGGTCGGTTTGTCACTCGCCCCAATTCCGAGGCGGTCGTAAGAGCAGGTACGCGTCCGCTCCGCCAGGCTCGGCGCGACCTGTCCCCACTGAGTGTGATCAGTCTCGTCGCCACTCTCCAAGATGATTGTCGGTGAACCGCTGCCGGCACATTGGACGTAGACATTGCGTCCGCCGGCAACGGCCACAAAGTCAGTGAACAAGTCAGCTGAAGGTTGAACGGAAGCGCTCGGCGAAGGCGGTTGCCCAGCTCGAGGTGCTCCAGCGGAGTCGCTGCACGCAGTCAGAACTAGCGGGAGCCCAAGGCCCAGTACTAACGCATGCCCAAGCCACTTGCGCAGGTGGCGGGTCATGATCACATGCCTCCGAGGTCGTGGAGCTGTGGAGCCCGCAAAGCCGAGGCTGCGGGGGCGACCATGGGGCCGATCGGCACCACGGTCAGCGCACCCGTACGAAATTGGCCAATGCATTTGGCCAATTGCGCCGCCGCATCTGTTCCACGCGCTGAACAATTAGTGAGCTTGGCGAAGGGGAGTTCGCCACTTCATGGATATCACAGCTTTCCCACAGAGCAAATTCACCGGACGTTTAGACCACGTTTTTGCCACAGCTAGCCCATAGGAGGCGAATAGCAAGCTCATGGGAGACGCGCAGAATTGGGCCGAAAACGCACAGACTTGTACAGAAAAGGCGACTTAGGTCCCGATTAATTCTTGCCATACTTTCCCAATTAGTAGTTACTGCCGTCTCGATTACGATCGAGTAGGCCTTGCTCGTACGGCTCTCGTCAATCTCTAGTTGATCATGTAGGGCTAGTCAAATCACTCCCGGATCGACGAGATGTCGTCCGGCGGCGTTTCGCCGAGCGCGGCCAGCGTGCGAGCGCTGTCAGCGTGGAGTGACGAGCTTGCATCCGTGCGGGTTTGTCAGCCATTGGGAGCGAGGGTCGGGGTTCACACGAAGAGGTCATTGGTTCGAACCCAGTAATCTCCCACCGCTGAGACCCCACCCCTATCCCATCCGCTCCGGGGAGCAGGGCGTTACGACACAACTCATGCCGTCGTGACCATGTCATTCTTTAAGTTACCTACTCGGAGACCGAAAGCCGCCGCGCAAGACCCATCGTCAGAATTCCCTGAAGGGGGAATTCCGTATCTCCACCACCACGTCTGGAGTCAACGTGACTACCACCACAGCTGACGCCACCACCGACCTGCCGCGGCCGA
>DATHIJ010000257.1:0-2297 GCA_035489975.1 Propionibacteriaceae bacterium
TGACTGCGGTCGCAATTCCCATTAGCTTTGTAACTCTGTTTGTCTTTTTCGCGGTCGGCGGGCTTTGGGGACCCATCAACGACATTTCGAGCGTATTCTTTGCGCTGTCGTTAATACCTCCGGCGCTGGCATGGCATCACCTGCATCGATCCTTGTTTCCTCGGTTGAGCCTGGTTAACTTAGCGATCGGCATCATAGCCATGCTCACGCTCGCAATCCTCCAGGCCGCTCTGGTGGTCGGCATAGTGGAGTATGAACGATCGCTCCGCCCAGTACTCGCAGCCACCTTGGTCATCGGCCTTTGGCTGATAGTGAACGGCGTTCTGGCGAGCCGCGGCTCGCACCGTGAAGGGACAGTCCCACGCGGACTAGCGTGGGTGTCACTCGTCGCTGGCATTGGGTCGATTCTCGTAGGCCTGGGCTTTTGGATCGGGGGAGAAGAGCATCCCCTCACTGCAGTCGGTGGACTGGTTTCTTTTGCCGGAATCTTCATCTGGGCGATTTGGTTCGGAAAACTACTACTCTCAGGAAAACTACTAGTCTCAGAGAGAGTGGCGCCGCCTCGATAAGAACCGAATAGCCAACATGGGCGATCTACGCTGCAGTGGCCGGCAGGAGGGCAGACGGCGCGTAAAGAGGGTCTGACCACGTATTGATCTTGCCTGCGAACAACTACGCCTCGTATTCAGCCTTCGTGGTCGCCATCACTGTCGGGGGTGTGGCTCCACCTGAGGTATCTCAGGCAGCTCGCGGCCCCGAAGACGACCAGGCCAAGAAGACCGCACCCAAGAAGGGCTGACCGGCTTGCCGGACGCCGCGCGTGGCGTAGCTGTGTCAAGTCAGGTCGGAACGTGCCGGGATGGACGAGCCGTGCGACTAGGCATCTCGGGCTCGGCCAGCTGACGCCATGGCCCGGGCGGCGTCTCCGGTAGTGAGCCAGCCCATGCCAGCGAATCGCTACTACCCAACCACGAGCGTCGTGTCCTCCTCGAAAGGGGACCGAGGGACCCGGAGTCGCCATACTCTGCTTGCGAAGCCGGTGAACCCACTTGTCAGGAGGTGTTTTCAGGCTCATACGTAGCCGTTTGAGGGCTCGTATAGTGGCGTTTCTGAAGGAGTCGGGGCCGTGAGGCCCCGAGAAGTTAATCAAGATGGCCACCGGCCTGCCACCGTCGCCGACGCCTACGGCTTGAGGCCGTAGCCGCTGCCGATACGTGCTCGATCGCCTTGCTGCATGGCGGCCGCAGGGAGCCCGCTTTCCAGGTCGCCTTGCAGCGGCCGGGCGCCCGGGCCCTTGACCCTGATAGAGCACGATTCGGCAGTCGGCTGCCATGACTGCATTGGGCGAACCACAACCCCCTGCGCAGCTCGACGGTGGTTAGCGGCCGGGTGCGGCCGGCCCGTTCTGGCGCTGACCGGGTGTTTGATACCGACGCTGGCTCTCGTCGTGCCAGCGACTAGGTGCGGTGTGTGCTGCCTGTCGCTCGTCGGTCCTCGCATCTGCTGACGGATTTGCGGAACGGGCGACATGCCGGTCGAGGTGTTGTTTCCAGAGGGCCGGGAGCGTTTCGAGTTGGCCTCCTCCTCCGGTTGGTCGCGGGTCTTGGGGATCGATGCCGTTGGCGGCCCGCCACACGGCGATTTCGCCGATGAGCGCGGTGCTCGGGTGAGTTCCCGGTGGTGCCCAGGCTGGCTGGGCGTCGCCTTGGCAGGCGTGGTCTTGGACGTGGTCGGCGAGGTCGGCGACCAGTTGGGATCGCTTTGCCAGGTAGTCGCCCCAGACGGGATGGGCGTGGAGGGGTTCTGGAATGCCCGGGAGCCAGGGCAGCGGACCTGGGTCGGTGGGCGTAAGGGCTGTGAGGCGCCAGTCGAGGACGGCCGCCATGTCGCCTGCTGTTTCCGAGGTCGCGTCCGCTTGCTGCTTTCAGCAGGTGACGGACCGGGTGCTGCTCGGTTTCGGCCGCGACGGCGAGCAGGTGGGCTCGGAGGGTTGGCCAGGCGGGTTCGGTAGTGAGTCCGTGAATGTACTGGTCGGCTTGGTCGAGCTCTGCGACGGTCTGGGGTCCGACGAGCTGCTCGGCTGCGACGTGGAGGCCGTCGGTGTAGCGCTGGACCGCCTGGAACAGCCGGGCCGCTGGGTTGTTGAGCTCGCGCAGCAAGGTGCTGGCGGAGACCGGCGTTTCATCGCGGGCGAGGATCTGCTGCAGCGTCTCGGTCGGAGTTGGGGGTGCGACGGTTTCGGGCCGGATCACAGTGTGCGCGTCGCCGTCGCTGACGACCTGGAGGTAGAGGTGGTT
>DATHIJ010000258.1:0-2491 GCA_035489975.1 Propionibacteriaceae bacterium
TGGCCCGCCGACGCACCCGAGTCTGCACGGGCAGCTGCCGGCTCCGAATTTGGCTCTCTTGCAGCATGAGCATCATTGAGCTGACGAACGGGTGCTGGGTATCCCGGTAGAAGGAGTTGAACCGATAGCCGAAGCCGCACAGGGCAATGGTGTCCAAGGTCAGCCGCGTCGTGTCGGCCGTCACATCGACCAGCTCGCCAGGATTCAGCCGTTCCCACTTCTGCATCAGCTGAGCGGCGATGTCATTCATCGCCGGAACGTAGTCGCGCATCGCTTGCATGCTGAAGTTGGGCAGCAAGATATTGTGCGCCTTCCCCCAGTTGGGGTCGTCGGTGTCGGAGGTGAAGAGCCCGCTGCTGCGGCCAAACTTCCTGACGGCCTTCTGACCGTCGCCGACCAGCTTGTCGAACCGCTCGTCGTCGGATAGGTCATCGATCATCGCCAGCCCGGAGGCGATGAATCGGTCGCCGACTGGCGTACGCAGCCGAACCATCGGCCCGTACTCGCGGACGAGCTCCATCGTCGTCTGAATCGTTCGCTCTGCCGGTACGTCGAACATGTTGCCGACGATCGGTTTGCCCTTCGGGCCAGGAATGTCCTCGACCGTCAGCGGCGTCGTACGGTTCTCAACGCTCTGCGGTGTAGTCATGCGGATTGCCTTTCGGATACGGCCGGTTGGGCTAGGCGACCGGCGCGGATGAAGACCACCAGGCTGGCGACCACGACCCAAGTGGGAAAGATGAGCACGACCACCGGGTGCAGCGTCGTGCTCACCAGCAGGAAGAGCGCCAGCAGATAACTCACGATCGCCAGCCAGGTGGGCATGATCCCGGCTTGGCGCAGCAAGTTCGTCGTCGTCAGCGCGTACATGCCGGCGCCGCGGATGGAATAGATGAAGATCATTGCGTAGCCGAGTGCGAGCAGGCCCCGGGCAACATCGACCGACGGCAGCGGCGCATTGGTCAGATCCTTCAATAGCGCCACCGAGCCGGCTGACGCCGTCCCCGCGAACAGCAGCACGACGAACAGGATCCCGGACACCAGCTGCAAACCATACGGAATGGCAGACGGTGACGGGGTACGAGACTCGATCAGCAACCGGGTGGTATGTGCGTGCCAGAGAAAAGCGATCCCGGCCAGCGGGACGAGAGTTTGGCCAACGGTGACGAGAACCGTGCTGCTGCTGTCGTAGAAGGCGGTGATGTCCGCGTCCGATGCTGATAGGTGGGGCGTCGTATAAACAAAGACCAGTGCGAGCACGAAAAGTGCCGCGAAGAGGATGCCGGTCAGGGCCGACAGCCGGGCGAGTTTCACCGTCGGGGACTGTGGAGCCCGCCGCCGCCTCGCTCGGCCAGCTTGAGGTGGCGCCTGCGGTTGTGTGGTCGAAGGCTCAGCCATGATCATCAGCCTCCCCAGATGTCCTCGAGGAACCGGCCGTCGGCACGCAACCCGGCGAGCCAGTTGTTGCCGTCGGTCGAGGTTGGTGATTTTAGCCGGAGCACCTCGATGAGGGCCGTGCGGACGCCGGGCGCCATGGTGTTGGCGTTGCCGCAGACGTAGATGTTGGCGCGCTGATTCTCGAGCAGATCCCAGACCTCGTCGGCACGCTCCACGATTGCATCCTGGACGTAGCGCAGCTTCGGATCTCCCTCGCGTGAGAACACCGCCGCTACCTTGACGATGCCGTCGGCCTCGTAGCGGCTCAGCTCAACTTGGTAGAGATAGTCGTCTTCGGAAGTGCGGCAACCGAAGAACAGCAATGAAGTGGCGACGGCAGCCCCTGCTGCCTGCTGCGCTGCCCGCTCCTGCAAGAACCCGCGGAAGGGCGCAAGCCCGGTACCGGCACCGATCATGATCATCGGCAGCTGCGGATCATCCGGCGGCCGGAAGGCGATCGTTGGCTGTCGCACGAATGCGAAAACCGTGCTGTTCGGAGCGTTCGATTCAAGGTAGGTGGAGCAGACCCCACTGAACTCGCCGATTCCTGACCGCGCCGGCCCCCGTAACACCCCGGTCGTGATGCTGCACATCTCGGAACTGACCAGCGGGGAGGAGGAGATGGAGTAGTAGCGGGGACGTAGCGGGGGTAGACGGTCCAGGAAGACCTCGAACGGCATCTCACAGGCCGGGTAGTCCTCGAGCAGGTCGATTAAGGAACGGCCACGGGCCAGCACCTCGTTGCGGAACCTCGTCTGAGATACATCGTCGGTGCCGACCAGGCCCTCGAGTGATGACCGCTGCTCCGGATCAGCCGTATAGCGAGCCATCACCTCGATGTCGCTGCGCGTTGCGGCATCTTGGAGCTCGACGCAACTGCCCAGGACGCCGAGCAGCGGAGCGGGCTCAGCGGTGGGCAGATGTGTGTGGTTGCCACGGTTCGGGATGATCGTGAGATAGGAGCCGGTGTCCAGACCGAAGTGCAACATGACGCGCCTGATGAGGTCGATGTTGTTGCGCGGCAGCACCCCGAGGTGGTCACCGGCCTTGTACT
>DATHIJ010000259.1:0-3018 GCA_035489975.1 Propionibacteriaceae bacterium
CTCTTTGCCCTGCCGCATCCGTTCCACCAGGGTCCAGCCGCCGTGCCACGGCACCGAGGTGCGGTCGTAGGTGTGGGACGGCCGGATGATCGTTGCCGGAAAGCCCTCCTCGCGGTAGGCACGTACCAGTCGGTCCTCGCAGGCGATCTTGTCCCGCGAGTAGTGCCAGTACGGGTTGCTGAGCGGCGTGGATTCGGTCACCGGCACCCGGGCCGGTGGGGTCTGGTACGCCGAAGCGGAACTGATGAAGATGTACTGGCTGATCTTGCCCCGAAATAGCTCGAGGTCGGCTTCGATGTGATCTTGCGTGAACGCCACCCAATTCACCACCACGTCGAATTCCAGCCCGCCAAGCGCATCCCTTACTGAGCCAGGGTCGCGCACGTCGCCATGCAGGATCGTCACCTCGGCGGGCAGCGCCCGGAGCTGGGTCGCGCCGCGATTCAGCGCGTACAGGTCGACGCCGCGCCGTACCGCCAACCTGCAGCACGCCGAGCTGATGATCCCGCTGCCGCCGATGAACAGGACGCGCAGTGCACTCGCCACGGACGGCTTACCCAGACCTGCGCGATGATCCGACGCGGGCGACCCTCGAGAGGCCATCGATAGCGGCTACCTCCTCGGCCGAGAGCTGAATTCGTGCGCCGGCTGCGTTCGCGACGATGCGTTCGCGGCGTGACGACTTGGGGATCACGACGAAGCCGTGCGCCAGGTGCCAGGCGACGATCACTTGAGCGGTGGTTGCATCGTGCTGGGACGCTATCGAAGCTAGCGTCGGGTCGCTCAGGTTGCTTACCTTGAATGGGCTGTACCCCTCCAGCAGCACTCCGCGCTGTTGCAGCCCTGAGACCACGGCCGGGTCGTAGATCGACGGCCCCCAGCGGATCTGGTTGACCTCAGGTGTCGATCCTGTTACCTCAGTCAGTTCATCGATCTGGCGCAGCGAGTAGTTGCTGACGCCGACGGCCTTTGCCAGCCCGTCCTGCCGTGCCTTGACGAGTTGTTCCCAGACCCGCGGCGCTGCCCTACCGTTGGGCGGCCAATGCACCAGCCAGAGATCGACGTAGTCCATGCCCAGCTTTGACAGACTCTCCTCGAGGGTCCGACGCTCCTGACCAGCACGGTCCGGAGGCAGCTTTGTAGTCACGAACACCGCTTCCCGAGCAGGTGTGGACGAGGCCAAGGCCTTTCCGATGCCGGACTCGTTGTGGTACGCCGTCGCAGTGTCAATATGCCGGTATCCGGCCTCCAGTGCCTGGGCGGTCACCTCGGGTGCAGCAGAGTTCCTGATCTGCCATGTGCCGAATCCGAGCAGCGGCATGCGGCCGGTTGTGAGCTCGGCAGCTGGCTCTGCGTAGTCGTTCGTGGTCATAGTGGCACGGTATCCGGGCGTCCTAACTCACCGGCGCCAGGATCCGGAGGCCAAGCTCTGCGGCCGCCTCCTGCATGCGGTTGTCGTAGCTGACGATCACGTCCGTCTCCACGAGCCCCTCGTGGAGCTTCGCTGGGTTGCGTTCCGATAGTCCTAACTCTGAGAACCGAGCTGAAAGTAGTGACCCCTTTCCGGGACTGCACCGTATTCACAACCGTTAATGGAACCGGGGAGAGGACCTGTCCTGGTCTCGGATTACCCACATCACTGCCATACCATTCCCGCATCAGCACACGGCAGTGATGATCAAGCGCTATGGGCCAATCGGGGCACTGGACCGCACTCGTAGGGAGACAGCGTGAGCCCCACTTCCAGCCAGCCATTTGTCCGCCTAGATGCAGTGTCGAAGTCGTACGGCAGCGGTTCGTCCAAGCTTGAGGTACTGAACCAGGTCGAACTGGACTTGGCCCAAGGTGAGACCACGAGCCTCGTGGGCCGATCCGGCAGTGGGAAGTCGACGCTGCTCTCGCTAATCGCCGGTCTGATGCGTCCGGATACCGGACATATCTCTATCGGCGGGCAGCAGATGGATCAGCTCGATGACGACGGCCGGGCCAGCCTTCGCGCCGAACGAATCGGCTTTGTTCTGCAGTCCGACAACCTGATCCCGTTCCTAACCGCGGTCGAGAACGTGGAGCTGGCCCTTGGCTTCGCCTCGGGTCACCGTTCCACCGCACGGGCTCGAGAACTCTTGTCCGACCTCGGACTGGGCCACCGGATGGATCATCTTCCAAGACAACTGTCCGGTGGGGAATCACAGCGAGCAGCTGTAGCCGTGGCGCTGGCGAACGGACCGGACCTACTGCTCGCCGACGAGGTCGTCGGCCAACTCGACTCCGCAACTGCTGCCGACGTCATGGACATGATCTTCACGGCCTCCCGGGAGCGCAACCTCACCGTTCTGTACGTCACCCACGATGAGCAGCTCGCCCGCCAAGCCCACCGCTCACTGCGCCTCACCGATCACAAGGTCGTCCCGGCATGAGCATCGACGCCTCCATCACCGTGGACTCGGTGATCGTCGAGCACCAGACTTCGAGCGGTCCGGTACGCGCACTCGATGGCGTCTCCTTCGCCGTCGACAGCGGGTCGAGCGTGGCGATCACCGGACCGAGCGGCGGGGGCAAGTCGACGCTGCTCGGCGTGATCGGAGGTCTCGCGCAGCCAACCTCGGGCACCGTGCGAATCGGCGATGCGCAGATCTCGGAGCTGTCGGATCGTGATCGCTCCGATTTTCGACGCAGTCACATCGGTTTCGTCTACCAAGCCGACAACCTGCTCCCCTTCCTCACCCTGCTGGAAAACGTTGGTCTGCAGCTAGCGCTCAACGAAAAGCCCTCGGGCACCGGAAGATCACTAGCAGCGCTCGCCGACCTCGGCCTCGCTGGTCTGGCCTACCGGCTGCCCGACCACGTCTCGGGCGGGCAACGCCAGCGGGCTGCGGTGGCTCGCGCGATCGTGCATCAGCCGACGATCATTCTCGCGGACGAGCCGACGGGCGCCCTGGATACGGCCAATGCCGCCGGCGTCATTGACCTGCTGCGAGCCATGCAGCGCGAGATCGGCGCGACGTTGATCATGGTGAC
>DATHIJ010000260.1:0-3010 GCA_035489975.1 Propionibacteriaceae bacterium
TCGGCATCGACCACGATCCGCGTCAGGGGTGTCGCCAAGGAGGGTCTGATCCGGCAGCGGGCGGGGCGCGAGGCCGCGGAACGTGTCGCTGCGCGCCTGCGGGCGGGCTAGCCGTGACCCGAGTCGTTAGGTCGCGTTTGCCATGAGGTGGAGGCCCGGAGATTGGCCGGAGGGCTTGCGTGCCTCGATGCCGCTCGCATTGCCTGTTGTCGCGGTCGGGGTCAGTTTCGGCCTGCTGGCCGCGCCGCTGCTCGGTGCGATTCCCTCGGTCCTGATGTCGGCTGTTGTGTGGTCGGGCACAGCCCAGTTCGCCGCCCTCACGATCTTGACTTCTGGAGGTGGAACCGCGCTCGCGGCCGGTGCGGGGGTGCTGGCGAACACCCGCTTCTTGCCGATGGGATTCGCGATCGCTCCCTCGATGACAGGCGGAAAGCTGCGGCGCCTGCTCAAGGGGGCGTTGCTGGCCGATGCCTCTTTCGTGATTGGTCATCGTGGTGGTGGCCAGTTTGATATCAGCGCTATCGCGTGGGCGGCTCCCGTGCAGTACGTGGGGTGGGTCCTGGGCACCGTCGTTGGAGTCGCTGGCGCGACGGCGATCGGCGATCCCAGCCGCTGGGGCCTCGACGTCTTGTTTCCGGTGTTCTATCTCAGTCTGTTGTTGCCCGACCTGTTCCCTGAGCATTTCCAAGGTGGCAGCGGTCTCGATCCCAGGGGGTCGGAGAATCTTCGCCCGATCATCGTTGCGGTGCTGGCTGCAGCCATCACTCTCGCTTTGACACCCATCCTCCCGGCAGGAGTTCCGGTGTTGGTCGCTGCAGCAGCCGCCCTGCTGGGGCTGCGCGCACCACGCCAGCCAATGACACAGGCCGGAGATGATGCATGAGAACGTGGTTGCTGATTTTGGTGTTGGCGGTCGGTACGGTGCTGATGAAGACGATCGGTCCAGTGTTGGCAGGCGGTCGCCAACCGCCCGCGCCGCTTACGAGGGTCATTGCCTTGACCGCGCCGGCGTTGATCAGCGGCCTCATCGTGGCCGGCACCTTCACGCAAGGCCAGCAGCTGGTCATCGATGCCCGGGCCGCAGGACTGGCGGTCGGCGCCGCCGCACTGTGGTTCCGTGCACCTGCCGCAGTCGCGCTCCTGCTCGCCGCCATCGTCTGCGCCGTGCTGCGCCTGATCACCTGACAGGCGAGCGAGCCAGCTTCTCGAGCACCAGGGCGGGACGGCGCCTCACTGGTCCATTACCCGCGCCATGCCTTGGTTGCCTCGTTGAGGTACGCGATCTCGTCTGGTGTCAATGTGAACGAGAGGGCGCCGGCATTGTGCCTGGCCTGGCCTGCATTCTTCGCTCCTGGAATAGGCACGACGTTTTCCTGCTCGATGAGCCACCGCAGCGCCACCTGACCCGGCGCCTTGCCGTAACGATCACCGATCGACCGCATTAATGTCACAACAGGTCCCAGCGCGTGGAACTTCGGCCCGCGGAACGGCTCCCGGAAACGACGGATGCCAACCGGCCGGCTGCCGTCGAGGTACTTCCCGGTGAGCGCGCCGCTGGCGAGGGGCTGGTACGCGATCAAGGTCATACCCAGTTCGCGGCAGGTGTCCAGTACCCCGTTCGTCTCAGGGTGGCGGTGTAGCAGGGAGTACTGGACCTGATTTGATGCCAGCGGAATGCCGCGCTGAGCCAGGGCCTGGTGCGCGGTTCGCATCTGCGCTGCGGAGTAATTGCTGACGCCGACCGCTCTGATCTTTCCCGCCTCAACCGCATCTGCCATCAGCCCCATGAGCGTCGGGATGTCCACACGGCGGCTCGGAAAATGATGTTGATAAAGGTCGATCGAGCTGCGTCGCAGATTCCCGAGGCTCGTCTCCAATGCGACGGGCAAGTCCTCAGCACGCGCAAACGGTGCGAGTGGGAACTTGGTGGCGATCACGACGTCCTTGCCCTCTGCCAGTTCGGCGAGCCGGCGCTCCGAGCCACCGGCGGAATACATAGCCGCTGTATCGAAGAAGTTCACCTCCGCGGCAACACTGGCTTCGAAAGCCGCCTGCTCCTCGGCGGGGAACGTCCCGCCGAACGTCGCCTTGGCAGGCATCACCCGTTGCAGACCGCTCGCCTCGCCCCAGATCATGACACCCAAGCCGAGACGTGAGACGCGTACGCCGCTACGACCCAGCACTGTTGTTTCCGCCATCCTGACGCTCCCAACCCGCTGCGGCCCGTTCAACGACGCGGAACCGGCCTGGCCGTGCAGAGAAATAACTGCGGCGTCGTTGCGGTTCTTTCGGTTAAGCCGAGACGAGGAAGGATCTATGGGCATCACCCGCTTGAACCACGCAGTGCTCTTCGTGAACGATATCGAGCGGAGCGTGGCGTTCTATACCGACGTACTGGGTTTCAGACGAATCGACATGACGCCCGAGGGATTCGCCGGCGCGGCGTTCCTGCAGGCGCCCGGCTCAACCAACGACCACGACCTGGGTCTGTTCGAGATCGGAGGCGACGCCGGACCGTCCGGCGCGGGACGCACTACGGTCGGGCTTTACCACCTGGCTTGGGAGATCGACACACTGGCCGAGATGAAGCAGCTGGCGGCGTCCCTTGCCGCCAATGGCGCCCTCGCCGGCTCTTCGGACCACGGCACGACAAAGAGTCTCTACGGCAAGGATCCGGACGGGCTGGAGTTCGAGATCGCCTGGATCGTGCCGGCCGATCAACTGGACGACGCTGCCCGGGAGGCCCGCAAGCGGATTCGTCGCCTCGACATCGATAGAGAGATCGCGCGCTATGGCGGCGACACCCGGGGTGGGATCGGGATCTCCGTCCCGATCGGCTGACGGAGGCGGCTCGAAGGGATCGTCTGCGATCACAATCGCCCACACGATCCCTCCAAGACCGAATACGTGGTCGTTTGCGATCACAAGCGCCCAGACGGCGGTGAGTCCCGGCTAGCAGAAGTGCGCTCCACGCTGGAAACTCCGCTGGGCTGGTGCCCGTGCATGCTGC
>DATHIJ010000261.1:0-3216 GCA_035489975.1 Propionibacteriaceae bacterium
CTGATCGCCGAGTACGTGGTCCCTGATCCGCAGTCGGTTCCAGGCGACTGATCGACAGAATCGGCGCTCTACTGCCAGATCAAGTGCTTGCCGCTCCGTTTCTGGAACGTGCTGCGTACCGTTCGCGCCGCGCGGCTGCCCCGTGTCCACGGCATGCCGCTGCTGCTGCGCACCCTGCGCAACTCGTCCCCCGAGTTGGAGCGGTCTCTCGCCGGAGCAGGGGTCGCCGCCCAGCGGGCATTTTCGGCTAGGGATCGACGTCAGGGGGCGCCCAGCTGGCGGGCCCGCCGGACCACTGCCCGCAGTGGACCGATCTTGCGTAGCTGGTGTACGAGGTAGCGACCGGCCCGGGTGCGGCGGGAGAGTGCGGGTCCACGGGCCGGACGGGTCTTGATGCTCAGGTTGTGGGCGCCCTGGGTCCAGTACGGCACCACCTGCCGCCCGCCAACGATGCGTGGCCGCAATCCGGCGGTTGCCTGTTCCGAGCGGTCCGCACCGAGCCGAGGCGTGAACTCCCACCCCGCCACCTTGATTCGGACCAGCAGGTCGCTAGTGCTACCGAGCCGGCGCCCGCCCATCGCTGTGCTTGGGTTGAGCCGGATCCAGCCGCGCACGCGCGGTGTGCTCACCCCGCCGACCTGGTCGATATAGGCCTGTTCGACTGTCGATTCAAGGGCATAGACCGCCTGACTGGATCGGTTCCGCACGGCCCCTGTGAGTGTGCTCTCGCGGAACGCCGCACCGGCTTCCAATAGCTGCAGTGTCACGAAGGAAGGATCCAGGTCAACCGGTGGTATCCAGCTGTTGCGGTCGCTGTTGACCGAGTAGGCGACGGGACTGCCGTCTGCGTACGCGACGCCCGCCTCCACCTCAAGCATGAGGTCGTCACCGTTCCACAGCAGTTGCTCGAGCCGCACCGTCCCTCGCATGCCGAGCTCGCCCTCTGCGAGTCGCTGCAGTTCGTCCGGGCGATTTGCCCGCAGGAGTGCGGAGCGCACCTTGAGGTGCGGCGGCAGGAACTCGTCCACACCGAGACCAAACCGGCGCTCAGTCAGATCCAATACCACCGCGACGAACTTCTCCCGGTAGTCAGGCGGCATCCGCAGCAATTTCCGGCCGCCCAACCGGGCCAGCACCTTTCCCCGGTACCAGCGAACGAGCAGCCTGTCTCGTTCCGGGCCGGGTTCGGTGTTCGCGTCGACGACGTCGAGCGCCTCCTCCATGTTGCCGAAGTAGCCGACCGGATCAATTCTGGTGTTTGCTGCATTGGTGCCGTCATCTCGCCGCGACCAGAAGTAGTAGGGGTAATCCGCCAGGATCGAGATGACATGCGCTTGGAAATAGGCCGTGATGACGAACAGGTGGTCCTCGAGTCTGCGTCGGCCCTCGGGAAATCTGATGTCGTGTTCGAGCAGGAAGGACCGGCGAAACATCTTGTGTGGTGTGAGCATCTCCAGCAGGTTGTCTCGAACCAGGCTGGCCGACGGGCGGGTCTCTCGAAACACGTCGAAGGGCACTGCACGCCCACGCCCTACCTCCTTGGCAACGACGACGTCGGAGCCGTACGCGCGCGCATGCTGGTAGGCGCGTTGCAGGGCCTCCGTACCGAACCAGTCGTCGTTGTCGATGAAGAAGATAAACTCTCCACTCGCCGCATCGATCCCGACGTTGCGCGGCCGTCCCGGCCAGCCGGAGTTTGGAATGTGGATTGTGGAGAAGTGCGCATGCCTTTCGGCCAGTCTGTCCAACCGTTCGCCGGTGCCGTCTGTCGAACCGTCGTCGACAAAGATGGCCTCAAACTGGTCGGCCGGCATGGTCTGGTTCAGTAGAGACTTCACCAGGCGGTCGATGTGCGGGCCGGGGTTGTAGACCGGGACAACCACGGTGACTTTGACCCCCACCCGGTCATGTTAGCCGGGGCGCTCACCACGGTCAGGAATCGAACAATGGTCGAATGGTCGCAATTGTGGCGATGTCTGCGGTGCCTTCATTCGAGCCGCTGACCAGCGTTCGCCACTGGGCCGCCGTGACCTCGCCCTACATCACACGCGTCGTCAAGCCGATCCGGTTAGCAGCACGGAGGACCTCCTCGCCTGCCCCATCGCTGGCAATCAGCAGCGGCCGAGACGTTGTTGAAATAACCTCGCGAACCCAGTCCGCTTGCGCCGCACGCAGGCTTGGGTATGCGCGCGCGCCGGCAAGTGTGGAATGCGCGGCCAAGGGTTCCCAGCTGCGGGTCGGTGAAGGCGACCCGGGGGAGGTGCCTGTAGTCCAACGCGCGGCTGGCGTGGCCGCATTGTCGCCGATCAGCGCGCCGTGCGCGCCAGCCACGTACACGAACTGCGACTGGCCAGTGACGTTGCCGGCACCCAGATCGCGGGTTGTGGGTGCATAGCTCGGCGTCGACGATCACCTCGCCGCGGTTGCCGGTCTTTACCCCGACTGCGGCGAGATTCAGCGCGTCGGTGATCGGCGGCGCCCGGCGGCGACCAGCAGTTGCTGCCCGTTCAGTTGATCGCTCCGGGCCTCCGGGTGGCGCAGAGTGGTCAACACGGTAGGGCCCTGGCGCTAGGTCATACCTCACGCGACACTGCGGTCAGGCGTCGAGTGAGGCTGAACTTCCCTGAGGGAGCCCTCAAAATCTGACGCTGGTTTGCAGCGGAGGCTTTCTGACCGGCGTGTCGCGCAAACCAGTGGCAGATTTTGAGAAGCATCTGTTCCAAGTCCATGCAAGCGCTGGTTGCCGGTAACACCCGAGGATGGTAAACCTTCGATCCAGATTGAAGGTCAAGGACTTATCCTGGCGACTATGCGCATAGGCGAGCTGACAGAACGCAGCGGTGTGCCTTCAACGGCGCTGCGCTACTACGAGCAGGTCGGTCTGCTCCCGGCGCCAAACCGCACGTCCTCCGGCTACCGGAGCTACGACGCTGATGTGCTCCCTCGCCTCAAATTCATCCGAGCCGCGCAGGCGGTCGGGCTATCCCTGACCGACATTCACGAGATTCTGCGGATTCGCGACAGTGGCAGTGCGCCATGTCGACACGTGCTGAGCTTGCTGGAGCAGCGGCGAGCGGAGGTCGCCGCCCGCATTCGCGAACTCAGGCAGTTGGAGCGCGACCTTGCCGAGCTCGGCAGCGCCGGCAAAGGCCTGGACCCGGCACAGTGCGACCCGTCCGGCATCTGCGGCGTCATCTCCCTCCAACCCGCCATCCA
>DATHIJ010000262.1:0-7170 GCA_035489975.1 Propionibacteriaceae bacterium
CGGGTCCGGGTCGCGAACACGGGTCGCGCGTCGCAAACGCTCACCCGGTATCCCAGGAAGCTGCCAAGCCGGGCGACTGCCGCTGCAAAGTCGATGGCCCCGAAGACCAGCATCCGAGGCCGGGGTGCGTAGCTGGCCGCGAAAACACGCATCCCCTCGCCGCGCCGCTGCCCGTCCGGGCCGTAAGTGAGCAGCTCGGTCTTGCCTGTCGCCAGCAGGCCGCGGACATCGTCGGCAATGGCGGCGTCAGCCCGCACGCTGCCAAGCGAGCCGAGGATCGGGGAATCTTCGGTGGGCCGGATGATCATCCTTCGGCCCAGTCTCGAGGCGTCTGGATGTTCGACAACGGTGGCGACGGCGACGGGCCGGCCGGCCGCAATGTCGGCCGCAATATCGGCGAGCTCGGGGAACGTCTGCTGGGAGACCTTCTCAACGAAGACGTCAAGAATCCCGCCGCAGGTTAGGCCGACAGCGAAGGCGTCGTTGTCGCTGACGCCGTAGCGCTCTAGCACCGGGTGGCCGTCGGCGATCACCTCTTGCGCAAGAGCGTAGACCGCAGACTCCACACAACCGCCTGATACCGATCCGACCGCGGACTCATCGGGCCCGACCAACATCGCGGCTCCGGGCTGCCGGGGCGCCGAACGCCAGGTGCCGACGACGGTGCCCATGCCGACGGTCTCGCCTGCCCGCCACCATGCCAGCAGGTCACCGAGGACATCACGCATCGGTGCGATCCTTAGGCATCGGCGAGTACCTCCAGAAGTTCAGCGAACGTGGCCAGCGAATGCCCCGCCACCATCCGATCAAGGTGAGGTAAGCAGGCCTGGATACCGGTCTGGATCGGAGCGTACCCCGCCTTTCCACGATGCGGGTTCATCCAGATCACCGCGTACGCGAGCAGCCGGAGCTGCCGCATCTGCTCACCGAGCAACTGCGCATTGCCCCGCTCCCAGCCGTCACTGGCGATCACCACGACTGCGCTGCGCGCCAGCCCGCGGCGGCCCCAACGGCTCAAGAATGCCCCGATCACCTCGCCCAGCCGGGTGCCTCCGGACCAATCAGGCACCAGGCGCCCCACCGCAGCCAGCGCCTCGTCGGGCTGCCGTACTCGGAGGGCTGGGCTGATCCTGGTGAGGCGGGTACCGATCGTGAAGACCTCGGCCTGGTTGGGCATCGCGCGGACGATGCGATGCGCCAGGCGCAACAGGGAGTCCGCGTACGGCTGCATCGAGCCGGATACGTCGATCAGCATGACGACTCGTCGGCGGCGTACGCTGGACCGCCGCCGGCGGAGCCGGACGAGTTCGCCGCCGGAACGCAGCTGGGCGCGCAGCGTCCGTCGCAGATCGACCGAGCCGCGATGATGGGGCCGCTGTCGAAGCGCCCGCCGGCGCGGCGCCACCACCTCGAGGCTGTCGAAGAGTATGGCGAGCTGCGCTCGGTCCTGCTCGGTGAGAGTTCCCACATCGCGGTGGCGCAGCACCTCCGCGGTGCTCGCGCGCGCCGCGAAGAGGTCATCTCCGGACACATTCCCAACATCAGATCCAGGTTCCAGCGAGGCTTGCGGCTGGCGTGCCGCGGGAACCGGTATGGCGGGCCTGGATTCTCCAGGTAAGTGGGTGAACCAGGCGGTAAAGGCTTTGTCGTAAAGCTCGCTGTCGTCCAGCGTGGAGCATAGAGTCGCGCGGCCGGACCAGTAGGTCGCTGCTCGATCATTGAAGCCGGTCAGCGCGACGGCCTCGACGAAGGCACTTGTCCGGTCCGGGGTCACGGCGATGCCCGCTGCCCGGAGCACGTGGGCGAAGCCAACGAGCAGTTCGTCAGCCGCCGGTGCTTTCGAGGCAGTCATCCCCGGGCTACCGAGTGAGAATCGCGTCCAGGGCGCGGCGGACTCGCTCGGCATCCTCTCGGTACTTCAAGACTGCACCTAGAGTCTCGGCAGCGGACGCGACGTCCAGCTGCTCGTGGCCTAGACGCTCCAGAGCGCGAGCCCAATCCAGGCTCTCGGCGACCCCCGGCGGCTTCAGGATGTCATCGCTGGCTCGGATCCGTTGCACCGCGTACGCCACCTGGCTCGCCAGCTCAACACTCACATCTGGCAATCGGGTCCGGATGATCTCGATCTCACGCGCCAGCTGTGGATGGTCGATCCAGTGGTAGAGGCAGCGCCGCTTGAGGGCGTCATGCAGTTCGCGGGTTCGGTTGGAGGTGATCACCACCATCGGCGGAGTCGCCGCCTTAACTTCCCCATACTCCGGAATGGTGACAGCAAAGGTGGACAGCACCTCGAGCAGAAAGGCTTCGAACTCATCGTCAGCTCGGTCGATTTCATCGATCAGCAACACCGCATTCGGTGACCGCAGTGCCTTCAGGATTGGCCGCTCCAGCAAGAACCGCTCGTGGAACAGGGATGCCTCGAGTGCGCTGACATCAAGATCATCTCTGGCGGCCGCCTCGACGGCCCGGAGGTGCAGGATCTGCCGGGGGAAGTCCCAGTCGTAGAGCGCTTGGCTTGCCTCGATGCCCTCATAGCACTGGAGTCGGATGAGCTCGGCACTTGTGACGGCTGCCCAGGCCTCAGCAAGGGAGGTCTTGCCAGTGCCGGGTTCGCCTTCGAGCAGCAGCGGCCGGTTCATCGCGGTGGCCAGGAAGAGGACGGTCGACAACCCCTCGCTGGGAAGGTAGCCAGTACTCCGCAGCGCCTCCCCGATCGTGGCCGGGCTGAGAGTGGCGGCGGTCGACACAGCTCGCCTCCTCCCGCCTTTGACACTGGTGCTAGGTGTCGTGGTCCTGGCCGCTGGCCAGATCACCACATTCCACACTATGAGCGCTGTGGCGTGCGAGATAACCCTTGGCTCCGCTGTCTCCGGTCAGGCTGGCCATGATCGATTCCAGATGGTCGCGGCCGATGAAGACCGGGTGGCCGGGTCGGCCGCCGTAAGTGACGCGGGCCAGGGGCGCGGTGCCGGGCGGCGCTTGCCGGATCAGGCGGCGCACCACCTCAGCAGTCACGTCGGGCAAGTCGACAAGGTGCACGAGCACCGCCCGCCATGATGCCGACCGGGCAGCTAACAGACCGCTGCGCAGCGAACTGCCCATGCCCTGTTCCCAGTTCGAGGCCTCGACCACAGTGATCATCGAGTCCTCAGCGAGGGTCGATTTGGCCAGCACGTCGCGGGCACGAGCGGCCTGGCAGCCGAGGACTACGATCACTGCGGCGCAGCCGCCGTCGCGCAGCACGGCGATAGAACGCAGCAGCCAGGAGGTGCCATCGGCGGCGACTCGCAGCGCCTTTGGTCCACCGGCGCGACGCCCAGCTCCGGCAGCCAGTAGGACGCCAAGAATGCGGTCGGTGGGCGCAGACGCGTCGGCGTCAGGCGCGGATTGATCACGCAGCGTCTTGATCATCAATCATGATCATCGGTGCCGTTCTTGAGGGCTAGCTGGGCCAGCACGGCTTTGTGCAGCAAGCCATTGGTGGCATAGCCGCCGCTTCCCAGCGGTCCCGGACGACCGTCAAGATCAGTGAAGCTGCCGCCTGCCTCAGTCACGATGATCGAGCACGCTGCCATATCGTGCAGCTCCAACACAGGCTCGCATGCGATGTCGACCCCACCCTCGGCGAGCAGCATGTAGGACCAGAAGTCGCCGTATGCACGGGTCCGCCAGCACCGCCGTAGCAGGTCGACGAACTGCTGGCCTTGGTGGGACTCGACCCACGCAGAGATCGAGGCGTAGCTAAGCGAGGCGTCCTCGATGGTTGCCACGTTTGAGACGTGGATTCGGCTGGCCGACATCAACGATTTGCCGGCGTACGCTCCGCCGCCAAGACTCGCCCACCAGCGGCGACCCAGAGCGGGCGCGCTCCCGACTCCTACAACCGGCCTGTCGCCGACCATCAAGGCAATGAGGGTCCCCCAGACGGGCACGCCACGGACGAAGTTCTTGGTGCCATCGATCGGGTCAATCACCCAGCGGCGCGGCCCCCAGCCGGTATCGCCCATCTCCTCGCCATGCACCGCATCACGTGGTCGGGCACGGCTGAGGGTACGCCGGATGGCCTTTTCGGCCGCAGTATCGGCGTCGGATACCGGTGTGAGATCGGGCTTTGAAGTGACATGCAGGTCGAGTGACTTGAACCGGCTCATCGTGATCGAGTCGGCGTCATCGGCGAGCAGGTGGGCCAGCCGCAGGTCGTCGGTCAGGCCGCGGCGGAGCGCATCCTCAGGCCCTGTTCTCGCGGTGTCGGGGACGGGCATATGGCCTACGCTACTGGCCCGAACCCAGCATGCGGCGGAAAGACTCAAGCCGGGACTGGGAGAGATCGCCGTTCGCCACGGCAGCATCCAACGCGCACTCCGGCGCAGCGTCGTCATGGCGGCATCCGCGGGGGCAGTCTTCAGTGAGGGCCCGTAGATCGTCAAAGGCGGCGATGATTCGATCGCGGCTGACATGACTCAGCCCAAAGGACCGTACGCCGGGCGTGTCGATCACCCAGGAGGTGGTCGAGTCCGGTAGTCGGAGCGCGATCACTGAGGAGGAGATGTGCCTGCCCCGTCCGGTCACCACGTTCACAGCACCGATCGCCCGATCCGCGCCAGGAATCAAGGCATTGACCAGCGTCGACTTCCCGACTCCTGAGTGACCCACGAAGACGCTGCGGTGCCCGTGCAATCTCGCCCGCAGCGGATCCAGATCGGCGCCAGGGAAGACCACTTCCACCGGAACCCCGAGCGGCTCGTACTCTGCAAGGAGCGCGTCAGGCGACGCGAGATCGGCCTTGGTGAGGCAAAGCAGCGGCTGGATGCCGGCGTCGTAGCCGGCGACCAGGATGCGATCGATCATCCCGGTACGCGGCGGCGGATCGGCGAGCGCTGTGACGATGACGAGCTGATCGGCGTTGGCAACAATCGGTCGCTCGTACGGGTCGTCGTCATCGGCCGTGCGCCGCAACACTGTCTGCCGCTCCTCGACCTGAACGATGCGCGCCAGCGTGCCCTCCTCGCCAGACGTGTCGCCAACGACTCCAACTTGATCACCGACGATTACGCCCGTCCGACCGAGCTGACGCGCCTTCGTCGCGATCACTTCCCGATCGGAGATCAAGACGCGATAGCGGCCGCGATCGACGGTGATCACCGTGCCGGTGTCGGCATCGCGGTAATCCGGTCGGTCCTTGGTACGGGGCCTGCTGCGACCTCGTGGACGGTCGAACGCCTCATACTCCTCGCCCCGTCGGTCGCCGTAGATCACCGTGGGATGGCCTCGTCTGCCGACGCCTGCACCGAGTCGTTGATCATCTTTGTCCAGAGGTACTCGAACTCCGGCATGGTTTTGCTCGTGCAGCTGATGTCGTCTAGCACGATCTCCGGAACCACGAGGCCCAGCAGGGCTCCGGCTTGAGCCATCCGATGATCGGCGTAAGTGCGCCACAGATCGCCGCCGAGGATCCGCGGGTGAATCGTCAGTCCGTCGTCGGTCTGGTTCACGTGGCAGCCCACGCCACGCAGCTCGGTTTCGAGCGCAGCCAATCGATCGGTCTCATGCCCGCGGATATGCCCAATACCGCGCAGATGGCTTGTGTGATCGGCGAGGGCGGCGACCGCCGCCACGACCGGTGTGAGCTCCGCCGCTGCGTTCAGGTCAAGATCGACTCCGTGGATGTGATCGGTGCCTTGCACCTGAAGGCTGTCGCCGTCCAGCCCGACGCGGGCGCCAAAGTGTCGCAGGATGTCGCGAATCACATCGCCTGGTTGCAGCGTCCGGCTCGGCCACATCGGAATGGTGACCGTACCGCCGGTGATCGCTGCCGCGGCGAGAAATGGTGCCGCATTGGACAGGTCAGGTTCGATCCTCAGGTCCTGAGCTTGGATGGTGCCGGGGGAGACAACCCAGCGGTCTGGTTCGGAGTCATCGATGGTGGCGCCTCGCGCACGCAACATCGCCAGTGTCATCTGGATGTGTGGATTGGAAGGAATCTCAGGCCCTACGTGCCGCAGATCCAGGCCCGTGGCGTACCGGGATGCAGTCAACAACAAGCCGCTGATGAACTGGCTGGACGCGGAGGCATCCACGGTCGTGCTCCCACCTGGTAGCTGGGGACTGCCAGTGACATCGAACGGAAGCGATTCGCCGTTGCCGTCGACCGTGGCCCCGAGCGCTGCGAGGGCGGTGAGCATCGGTCCCATGGGACGCGCGTACGCCTGCCGGTCGCCGTCGAATCGCACGGTGCCGTCGGCCAGCGCCGCAATCGGGGGAACAAAGCGCATGACGGTCCCAGCGAGACCGCAGTCGATAGTGCCGCCGCCGACAAACACCTCAGGCGGGGTGATCTCCCATCTGCCGTGATCTTCGACGATCGCCACACCGAGGGTACGCAGAGCATCCCGCATCAGTTGGGTGTCACGGGCCTCGAGTCCACCGATGATCACCGACGGCCCACTGGCCAGTGCGGCCAAGACCAGGGCCCGGTTGGTCTCGGACTTAGAACCGGGGATGACCACGGTGGCTGTGATTGGCGTCGACGCCTCGAGCGCAGCCCACTGTCGAAGTCCAGACACCATCAGATCTTAGTGCCCTGGAAGGGAAATCTCTTGACGTTTCGCGGCGCCCAGGCACGCACCTCGCGGCGTTCTCCTCGGTCGGGATACGACCCGGTATCCCTCCCTCGTCGGCCTTGCGATGCACGCACCTGAACGTCGCCAAACGCCAAGGAACTTCCCTTCCAGGGCACTAGGCGCGCCGACTTGTCAGAATCTCAACACCCACATATATGGCGCTGACCTTCTGACAAGTCGGCGTCAGGGAAGTCAGTTGTCGCCAAGCTGGACGTTCTCGCCGATCTCCTTCACCTTCTTGGAGACGACCTTGGCTTGCTTGCGCGCTTGCTTGTTGGCCTTCTTGGCGGCCTTGGCGGCAGCCGCTTGGGCTTCCTCAGCCTGCTGGGCCGCGAGGGCCTTGGCCTCCTTCAACTGCTTGGCCGCCTGCTTCCGCACCCTTCGTGAAGAATCGGCGAGTGCCTCGACAAGTGCAATGCCGGTGACTACGGCCGATTCCGCCAGATCATTGGCACCACCGGCGACCCTGCCAGTGCTCTTCGCGAGCTTCTTGGAGGCCTTACGGGTCTCTTTCGCCAGCGATTGGCCGCCCTTTTGAGCAAGCCAGGCC
>DATHIJ010000263.1:0-3281 GCA_035489975.1 Propionibacteriaceae bacterium
CGAAGGCATCCTCGTCACCGTCGGCGGCGAGACCGGCGGCTACGCACTCGTGGTACAGAACGCCAAGCCGACCTTCCACTACAACTGGCTCGGCCGCGAGCGCTACACGATCAGCTCCACACAGCCCCTGCCCAGCGGCCCCTGCACGATCCGCTTCGACTTCGCCTACGACGGCGGCGGCCCAGGCAAGGGCGGCACGGGCACGCTGTCGGTGAACGAAAAAACGGTGGCCGAGGGCCGGCTCGAGAAAACGGTCCCCATCCATTTCTCGACCGACGACACGTTCGACGTGGGGGAGGACTGGGGCACGCCGGTGTCGTCGACGTACACGCCTCCATTCACGTTCACCGGCACCCTGAAGAAAGTGACAGTGCAAACCGACAACCAGTAAACGACGGACGCATTCCGCCCATTGAGGTAAATCCCAGCCGTGAACATGGTCGAATGTGTACGCATGCTGAGCGGGTTGTCTACGCCAAGGATCTTCGCAGGTCCGACCTGGGGCGCCTCGTCAGCACCAACCCCAAACTGGAGGCAGTCAGATGTTCAACGACAACGGGTCGTTCCTGCTCGCATTGTTCGAGTTCTTCATCTTCTTCGCATGGATCATGTGCGTGTTCTATGTCTTCGCGGACATCTTCCGTAGCAAGGACATGGGTGGGGGGGCGAAGACTGCCTGGTCCCTGTTTGTCATCTTCGTGCCGTTCCTCGGCGTCCTGGTCTACCTCATCGCTCGCGGCGGCGGCATGACGGAGCGCGCCTTGGAGCAGCAGCAGCGGATGCAGGATCAGCAGGCTGAGTATGTGCGTTCAGTCGTCGCAACGAGCGGTGGCGGCTCGAGCGCCGATCAGATCGCGTCTGCCAAACAACTTCTCGACGCGGGAACGATCACCCAGGCCGAGTTCGACCAGCTGAAGGCGAAGGCTCTCGCATGAGGCTGTGTCGGTAAGCCGACTTGTCGATGATGCGCACGTCGTGGCCACTCGAACCGGCCGCGTTCTAGACACAGGCTTGGAACTCGCCATCGGCCGAGGGCGGCCACGCCCTCACCGGACCTGCTAGTCGGCCAGAAGATCACGGATCGGATGTCAAGGGCTGGACCTTGTGGGCGTTGGCTGACTCGAAGCCTAGGCAGGGAGCATGCAGCGAAATCCGAGATGACTGGTTGTGCTGCGTACGCCATGTCCCTGTCGAGCCGCAGGTCGGTAGCGATGGCAGTACGAAGGTGCGCACAAGTGCGAACCGCCCTTCATAACTCGCCGGTCCTGCTCGCCGATGGTTTCTGTGCCAGGCGTACAGCATGCATGAATCGGCGCGTCGCCCGTCGTCCTGTGGTCGGCCGCCCACGGAGTGGTCGTCCACTCCCAGACATTGCCGGCGACGTCGTAGAGGCCGTACCCATTTGGCGCGAATCGCTTCACCGGCGATGTCCGGTCAAAGCCGTGTGGCCGAAGGTTTTCCCACGGGAATCGGCCGTGCCAGGTGTTGGCCATGATGCGACCTGTAGGCATGAACTCCGCGCCCCAGGCGTAGGTAGCGCCGTCCAACCCGCCACGGGCGGCGTACTCCCATTGGGACTCGGTCGGCAGCACTTTACCGATCCAGGCTGCGTACGCGGCTGCATCCTCATAACCCACATGCACGACCGGGTGCAGATCCCGCCCATCAAGCGTGCTGTCCGGTCCGTGGGGGTGGCGCCAGTTTGTTCCTGGAACCCATGCCCACCACCGGGTCCAGTCGTCAAGCGGGATGGGTCCCTTCGAGCCAACGAAGACTAGAGAGCCGGGCACCAAATCAACCGCTGCCGCACCAGGAAAATCGGCCGAGTCGGGTGCCTGCTCGGCTATGGTCAGGTGGCCAGTGGCCTTGACGAACCGGCGGAATTGGGCGTTAGTGACTGGGTGCTCGTCCACCCAGAGATCGCCGACAGCAACCTCATGGATTGGGCGTTCTTCAGGGTAGAAGTCCCCGCTCCCCATGCGAAACTGCCCACCGGGGACAAGCACCATTCCCTTCGTCGCCGTTTTCACCACGTACGCCCCGCTAACGACGACATCTCCCAAGAATCCCTTCTGCCCACGTCTACTACATTCTGCCGGGCCTGGCACACAGCGGCGGCCGGGTGGATCCTCGGCGAACGAAACATTGTCGCGGTTGGGGTTCGGAGCCTGATTTCCTTCACGATGCACGTGGGCAGCTCACACTATTCTTGATCATTGTTCTGATCCAGGTCTGGCCCAACGAGCCCTCGCTGAGGCAGCCACGAAGCATCGCGAGCTCCTGGTACAACGCTCCGACTTTCAAGGTCATGGGCGCTCCCCACCTGGTTTCTATCGGGCCCTAATTCTTCCTCACGGCCAGCGCGTCACATGGCCGCCGAAATGGGCTTTCACTAGGGAATATGGTCACCGATCTCATTGTTGATCATGGTCTGTTTCAATCTGTCGGTCGTAGGTTCGATTCCTACCGGGGGCGCAAAACTGGCTCAGACTAGGTGCACACCGCTCTGCCATCCAGCAAGCTGAGGTCATGGAAGGACAATCGCACATCGCCACGATCACGGCGCCGTACCTGTTCGCGCACGGTCATCAGATTCCTCGCATCTTAGTCACGGGAAGGCGACCAATGATCAAGCTCTACAACGCCGCCACCAACCAACCTCTCGGCGACATCACCGATGGCCAGCTCCAGTTCCTCCTCGACCAGTTCGAAGAAGAATGGGAAGGCGATCAGGACTACTACATCAACACCGCCACCATTGACATGCTCAAAGATGCCGGCGCCGACCCATCGCTGCTCGCCCTCCTCCGGCGGCACCGAGGGCACGCTGGAGGAGGGCGAGCAGCGATGGGTCGGCGCCGGCATCCTTGAGCATGTCAATGGTGGCGGTGTTGATGTAGTAGTCCTGATCGCCTTCCCATTCTTCTTCGAACTGGTCGAGGAGGAACTGGAGTTGGCCGTCGGTGATGTCGCCGAGGGGTTGGTTGGTGGCGGCGTTGTAGAGCTTGATCATTGGTCGCCTTACGTGACTTAGATGCGAGGAATCTGATGACCGGGCGCGAACAGGTACGGCGCCGTGATCGTGGCGATGTGCGATTGTCCTTCCATGACCTCAGCTTGCTGGATGGCAGAGCGGTGTGCACCTAGCCGAAGCCCCAGCCTTCCGCCTCCGCGGCCAGTAGCTTGCGAAGCGGTTGCCGGGGCCACTTGGCTGCCTCGGAGTCTGAGCGTTGTATCAGGAGCTCGCGATGCTTGGTCGCTGCCTCAGCGAGGCTCGTTGG
>DATHIJ010000264.1:0-2845 GCA_035489975.1 Propionibacteriaceae bacterium
TACCCGCCTTGAGCGCCTCGAGCGCCGGGAGCGCCGGCAAAAGCCCGCAAATACACACACTGAGGGCGATGACGAACGACCCGATGACGTCGTCGTCGCCGAAAAGGATAAGGAAAAAGACAAGGACAGCAGCCGCGGCGCAGGCCAAGGCGGTAGCGAACAAGCCACCAGCAAGCGTCTAGTGCGGCGCGTCTAAAGTAGTTTGACAGTGGGGTGGGCGAGAATGAGGGGTGCGCGCGCAACCGCTGGGCCTTCGATCGGGTGATCGTGAGCTGTTGGAGTCTTGGACCCGGTCAAGCTCGATCCGTGCCGGTTTGGCGCAGCGAGCGCGGATCGTGTTGTTGGCCGCCGATGGGGTGTCGAACACCGAGATCGCCGAGCGGGTCGGTGTGTCGCGGCCGACGGTGATCTCCTGGCGGGACCGCTACGCCTCCTCGGGGCTGAAGGGCTTGGGCGATGAGCAGCGCTCGGGTCGGCCGCGCACGGTGGACCGGGCCAGAATCCTGGCCGCCACTCTCACTCCGCCGCCGGGGAGGCTCGGTATCACGCACTGGTCGTCCCGGCTGCTCGCCGATCACCTGAATGTCGACGCCTCGACGGTGCTACGGACCTGGCGGCATCACCGAGTGCAGCCCTGGCGGGCTGAGACGTTCAAGTTCTCCACCGACCCCGAACTGGTCGCCAAGGTCACCGATGTGGTGGGGCTGTATTTGAATCCGCCGGAGAACGCGATCGTGCTCAGCATTGACGAGAAATCCCAGATCCAAGCCCTGGACCGGACCCAAAAGACACTGCCGATGCAACCCGGGCAGGCCGAGAAGCGCACCCACGACTACATACGACACGGAACCACCACGCTGTTCGCCGCGCTCGAGATCGCTACCGGCGAGGTCACCGGCTTGTGCAAGCCACGGCACCGGCACCAAGAGTTCCTGGTCTTTCTCCGCCACCTCGCCCGCGGCTACCCCGACCAGCAGCTGCATCTGATCATGGACAACTACGCCGCCCACAAGCACCCGAAGGTCAAAGCCTGGCTGGCGGCGAACCCGCGTATCCACGTCCACTTCACCCCGACCTCAGGATCCTGGCTCAACCTCGTCGAGATCTGGTTCGGGATCATCGAACGCCAAGCCATCCACCGCGGCACCTTCGCCTCCGTCCGCGAGCTGATGATCAAGATCCGTACCTTCATCAACGGCTGGAACGACCGCTGCCAACCCTTCGTTTGGACCAAGACCGCCGACCAGATCATCCCCAGCGCCAGGAGTAAAGACACTTCCAAAGCGGGACACTAGGGGTTCGAAAACCATTGCCCGCGATCATGAAATCGGGTCAACAACGGCTAAGGACAGAAATGACGTTGACGGAGGCACCATGATGGAGAACCAGGACAGAGCCAGGGTGACGATGTTTCTTGCGCTTCTGGCTTTGGTGGGGATAGCAGTAAAATTCTTGATCATCGCCGCCTTGCACTTTCTGCGTCCTGAAACCAACCCGGTATTGGAACCGATCAGCAACTACGGCGTGGGTCCTTATGGTTTCCTTTTGACTGTCGCTGACATCGGCAGCGGCTTGGCCACCCTCGCCCTAGCAGTTGGGCTCTATTTAGGCGTCGCGCGACCGGGTCGGTCTTACGTGGGACTCTTTCTCCTTGCCCTCTACGGCGTCTCAGAATTGCTCTCTGGGATCTTTCCCATCGATGTCGGCGCAGAAGCCACGACGGCCGGCACCATCCACAACATCGTCGGCAACATATCGTTCTTTTGTTTCCCTATCGCCGCGATCCTCTTGTCTTTGCGCATGGGTAAAGACGAGCAGTGGCGGTCTCTCCGGCGTCCTGCGCTTGGGTTGTCAATTGTGGTCGTATTGACGGTCATTTTAACGATTGCCGGCGCTAACCTCGGCATATGGTTTGGGATGGCTCAGAGGCTCGCGAACGTCGCGGTCATGGTGTGGATCTTCGTGGTGGCGCTGCATCTTCGCTCCGTGGCTCAGGGTGCATTAGATCAGCAGCCTTCGCGGGTAAGTTGAACTTTCGGCCGCGCGGATCCACCAGCGCTGCCCAGAAGGGCGAACGCGCCCGTAGCAACGGGAACCCATGCAGGGGCAAGCACCACACTGCCAACCAGAGCGGCACTCACAAGGAATTCGGCCAAGGTGAGCGGTAGGGGTTTTGCACTCGATCTCCAATTGGGAGAGTGCGAACGCACGATGGCTGCTCGATGCAGTGGCTGACACGAAACACCGGCCAACGTGGCTCCCGCTCAAGTGGTAGACGCTCAAGTGGTAGACAAGCCAACGCCACAGCCCCGCTCTCTGCCGTGTGCCTGATGGACGCCGCAAGGTTTGACAAGACGCGGGGTTCGATAACCGGTTTCATCGGCGGCCGGGAGGAATTGTACTGTGCTCATACCCATATCGCGGACCTCCATTTGGGCATCCTGACGAGTTGGGCCAGGCCGATTACTGCCAATCCTCGACCGGCTCCAGTCGTGCATATGACGTGTCCTTAAGCCGAGGTGGTCATCGGAAACGCGTTTCCGCTGGTACGTCGCAGCAAGCGTAACGATCAAAACGTTCAGGTCTGCTGTGTAAATAGTGCTTGAGGTTCAGCTGCCGAGATAGTCAGACTCCAACACAACATCTTTGATCACTGACTGATATTCGACATGCGTGCGGTGTTCGGTCGTGTGCCAGAGCGTGCCCTCATTGTCCCTCATATGCGCGCGATAGGCCGGCGCGCCAGGGACCAAGATGTTGTCCGCCACCACGACGGAGCCTGGATGCAGCCACCGCTCAGCGAGGATCAATTCGAGGTCGGACAAGTAGGCCTTCTTGTCGTGGT
>DATHIJ010000265.1:0-13531 GCA_035489975.1 Propionibacteriaceae bacterium
TGGTCCAGCCTGGACTGCTCGGAGAGGGCGTCGGTCAGAGTACTGAGCCAGTCGGGCTGTTCCGCCTCAGCATCAGTCATGGAGTGACTCCGAGATGTTTCTCCGCCAGATCCCTGATCTCCGCAGCCGAGCCGAACGGGCCAGCGTGACGGTAGGCGATCGTGCCATCCGGGCGGACGAAAAAAGTCTGCGGAGGACCGGTGATTTGCAGCTCTGTGCGCAACACGACATCTGGATCCGCAATTTGCGGGTAGGTCCAGCTGGACAGTTGCGCAAACTCGAGAGCGAGATCTGGTCGCGGGTCGGCGTGATCGATTCCCACGATGATCAAATCGGACTGGTTTGCCGCCGCCACCTCGGCCAGGTAGGGGGCTTCCTCACGGCATGGTCCGCACCACTGCGCCCACACATTGATCATCATGGGTTTGCCGCGAAGCCCGGCGAGCCGCACCTCACGACCGCCGCCCAGGCACGGCAATACGACATCGGGGAGGCCGGAAGGCAGCGCCGCGACATCAGGATCGGAGCGTGGACAGTCAGGGATCCCCGCGGCATGTTTCATGGCCGCAAGATCTGCTGTCAGCTCCGGGGTCGGTATCGCCTCGGCTGACGACTCGGCGGGCGGTGTCGGCGCAGCAGATCCAGCGCAACTCGCCAGCACGATCACGAGTGCGGCGGCTGCCGATGCCAGCCAGCCGCGTCCCCACTTCATCCCCGCGGCTCCCGAACCAACTTGGCAGCCTTGATCGGGTCGGTCTCTCCTTCTCCGAAGGAGGGACACCAGCGGGCAATCGGGCAGGCGCCGCACGCCGGATTCCGGGCATGGCAGCGCCGCCGTCCATGCCAGATGACGTTGTGGCAAAGCTGCGTCCAGTCCTTGGGTGGGAATAGTGCGGCGACCGCGATCTCGACCTTGTCTGGGTCGGTTTCTCCTGTCCAACCAAAGCGCCGGACGAGCCGACCGAAGTGGGTGTCCACCGTGATGCCGGGAATTCCGAAGCCGTTGCCGAGTACCACATTGGCGGTCTTGCGGCCGACGCCGGGGAGGGTCACCAGGTCCTTCATCCGCTTGGGCACTTCCCCGCCAAAGCGCTCGGTCAAGGCGGCTCCAAGTTTGATCAGGGTGTCGGTCTTGGCGTGGAAGAAGCCCGTGGGCTTGATCAGCTCTTCCAGTTCCTCCCGGTCGGCAGCAGCGTACGCGGCGGCGTCGGGATAGCGGGCGAAGACTACCGGTGTGATCAAATTGACCCGCTTGTCGGTGCTCTGTGCCGACAGAATGGTGGCGACGAGCAGCTCGAGCGGGTTAGTGAAATCGAGCTCGATGTGGGCGTCGGGATAAGTGGCCGCCAGGACGCGGTTCATGCTGCGGGCACGGCGCACCAGCGCTGTGTGTGACTTGTCGTAAGGGAGAGCCGTGCCCCGGTCGGCGACATCTGGAGCCAACTCGGCTGGGCCGCCGGACGTCGTCGAACTCATGCCTTCACATTAGTGCCGTGTCTCCTAAGTCTCTTCACGGTTCGCGCCGTCCAGGCACGCACCTCGCGGCGTTCTCCTCAGTCGACATACGACCCGGTATCCCTCCCTCGTCGGCCTTGCGATGCACGCACCTGAACGACGCCAACCGCAAAGGAACTTAGGAAACACGACACTGTGCCGCGGCAGCTTTTGGCCCCTGACGCTGCTCAGCATTCAACGGTAGCCTTGCCCTCGATGGGCGAACCGTGATCAGGGAGGCACCGGGTGGATCCGGAAGTCTTGAAGAAGGCACCGCTGTTTGCCGGACTGGAAGACGATGCCGCGACCGCGCTCTCCTCTGCCATGGGGAAGCTGTACCTCAACAAAGGCGACGTGCTCTTCCACGAGGGTGACTCCGAGGACCGGCTCTACATCGTCGTAAGCGGCAAGATCAAGTTGGGACGTACCGGATCGGCCGGACGGGAGAACTTGCTGGCAGTGCTCGGGCCTGGCCAGATGTTTGGCGAACTGTCCGTTTTCGATCCGGGGCCGCGGTCGACCACCGCTACCGCGGTCACGGCTTGCGAGCTGCGGACCCTTGAGCACGATGAGCTGCTTCCGTGGTTGACCGACCGTCCCGAGGTGGCCCAAGGGCTGCTCGGCCAGCTTGCTGCGCGGCTGCGGCGAGCCAACGATGTGGTCGCTGATCTTGTCTTCTCTGATGTCCCGGGCCGGGTTGCGAAACAGCTGTTGGAGCTCGCGCAGCGCTTCGGTGACAAGCGCGACGACGGCATGCATGTTCATCATGATTTGACCCAGGAGGAGCTGGCGCAGCTCGTCGGCGCCTCACGAGAGACGGTCAACAAGGCGCTGGCCGACTTCGCGGCCCGCGGCTGGATTCGGTTGGAACCCCGCTCGGTCACCATTCTTGATGTCGAGCGAGTGGAGCGCCGGGCCCGATAGCTGCCGTTGGGCCGCAACGCGGGAGCACCAGCCAATCTCAAACTTTCCCGTGGGAGTCTGTCGTCGTGACTGATGAGCCAATCGATCTTGCGGGCAAGCTGTCACTGGTGTCTGAACACTGGTCACCGAAGGTTATCGCTCGCCTAAACGACTACGAGATCAAGGTCGTGAAGGTGCAGGGCGAGTTTGTGTGGCACACCCATGCTGACACTGACGAGCTGTTCCTGGTCGTGGACGGGGAGTTGACTATCCAGCTCCGCGACCGCGACGTGGTCCTTTATCCCGGCCAGCTCTATGTCGTCCCTCGAGGCACTGAGCACTGCCCTCGAGCCGAGGCGGAGGTGCAGGCCGTACTCATTGAGCCTGTGGGCGTCGTCAACACTGGCAACGCTGGTGGCCCGCCGTCCGCCACATACGACGATTCGCTGATCACGCCTGACGGTTTCCAAGCCGTGCAGGCTCTAGAGCCGCCGCTGTAGGGAGACGCATGCGGCTCAGGCTTTGAAGCCCTCAGCCAAGCTCGTGACGTTCCTCCGCACAAGGCGACAAATTCCGGCGAAAACGCCCTGGGTCCGCTGCGTTTGGCGCCTTGTGCGGAGATACGGCAGTGGACTGATGCGCCGGCCTGGGGAGGGCTGAAGGGAGGAGGCCGGGACGTGGAGGCCCGACTCGCGCGTTCAACCTTTACGGGTACGGGCGAGCCGGGAAACTATGGGCGATGCCGGAGTGATCTCAGGCGGTGCCGAGTGTCACCTCAGCGGTCTGTGCTGAGCCGCCGCCACGGATGAACGTGACTGAGACGGTCGTTCCGGGGGCGTAGAACCGGGTAGCGGCGATCAGCCCGTCGGCCGTAGTGGTATGGAAGTCGTTGATCTTCGTCACCACATCTCCAGCCTGCAGGCCGGCTTGCTGCGCCGCACCGCCGCTGATGACCTCCTGCAGTGGTACACCGACACCGGTCGACACCTCGGAGTCAGAACCAGTCAAGCTCACGCCGAGGGCAGCATTGCTGGACTTCCCGGTGGTGATCAGCTCAGTTGCGACACGCGACGCGATGTCGGATGGGACGGCGAAGCCAATGCCGATGTTGCCTGGCTGGCCTCCGTCGGCACCCGAGCTGGTGCTGGCGATCGAGGAGTTGATGCCCACGATGGCACCGTTGAGGTCGACGAGGGGACCGCCGGAGTTACCCGGGTTGATCGCGGCGTCGGTCTGCACCGCCAGATATACAGCATCGTTGTTGTTGCCGGAACGGACCGGCCGAGCAGTGTTGGACACGATGCCACTCGTCACCGACTCCGCGAGCCCGAGCGGCGCGCCCGCGGCAACAACCGTCTGTCCCACAATCAGTTCGCTGGACTTCGCGAAGGTGGCCGGGTTCAGATCCTGGACGCCGTCGACCTTGATCACTGCCAAGTCATTCGACTCAGCGGTTCCGACGACCTTGGCAGTGGCCGTCGATCCGTTGTGGAAGGTGACGGTGATGGTGGCCCCCTGGGCGGCGCCCGCCACGACATGGTGATTAGTGAGTATGTGGCCGTCCTTGTCGAGCACCACGCCGCTACCGATCCCGCCGCTACCACCTGACTGGACGGCAATCGTGACCAACGACGGCTCGATCTTCGCGGCAGCCGCTGCCACCGTGCCATCGAGCGTCGGCTGCGGCGCTCCCCCACTGGTGACGGTGACCGGCGAGACGCTGGCGTCGTTCTGGAGGAAGGCGTAGGAACCTATGCCAGCCCCGGCGCCCAGCACTGCTGCGATCGCCGCGGCGGCAATGAGCCCACCGGCTCTGTGTCTCGGCCGCTGGCCGACCGTCGTCGGCGGGGGATACGCATTCAGCGGAGGAACACCTGTCGGAGCGGGAAAGTCGGCTCCTGTGTAGCCGCCATACGGGCCGTTCGGCAGGATGGCTGTGGACTCCTCCCCGGAACGCGGAGGCTGCGGATGAGCGGTGAAGTCTGGGGTTCCGGGCTGCTGGTTCTGGTTCATGGCTTCGACAGTTGCGCGGAACTCTGTGTGCACGCTGTGCGGGGAGAATGAGCTCGCTGAGGACTTACCGACCTACCGACGGAGCTCGCCGGGCTAGATGCGCCCTGAGCTTGTCGAAGGGCACCGCCTCGGAGCCACGCTTCGACAGGCTCAGCGCTCATCCATCTGCTGCAGATAGTCCAGCTGTGCCCGCACCGACTGCTGGGCTGCGGGCCATACGCTGCGGTCGACATCGGCATACACCCGGGCCACGATTTCACTGGCTGTGCGCTCTCCAGCCGCGAGAGCAGCGCGGACCTGGTCAAGGCGCTCGTGCCGGTGGCGGCGATAGAAGGACAGCCATGACAGTGGCTCGGTGACAATCGGCCCGTGACCAGGAAGCAGCTCGGCCACCTTACGGGTCCTGACCGTCCGCTCCAGCAGATCTAGTGACTCGAAATACGCCGCCAGGTCCCCATCCGGATAGGTGATCACTGTGGTACCGCGCCCGAGCACCATGTCACCGGTGATCAGCCGGCCAACCCCGTCGGGACCGGACAGCATTAATGACCGGGAGTCGCTGGTGTGACCGGGCGTTTCGATCACTTCAAGACTCAGCGCACCCACGCGAAGCACGTCCCCACCGTCGAGTCCCTCCCGGCCCAGGCGAAATTGCGGATCGGCGGCTCGTACGCCGCAACCAGCTCGCTCGGCCAGCGCGGGAGCGCCTTCGGAGTGATCGAGATGCCGGTGAGTGAGCACAATGGTGACGAGCCGTGGCCCGGATGCCGCCAAGATCGCCTCGAGGTGATCAACGATCGCTGGACCTGGGTCGATCACCAGAGCACCCGCACCTTGATCGGCGATCACCCAGGTGTTGGTTCCGTCCAGCGTCATCGGGCCCGGGTTCGGGGCTCGGATCAGCCGGACATATGGCACGCCAGATTCGTCCGGCAGCGTCATGCCGACGTCTCTGGAGGGCCGGATCTCGGATAGCGGAACTGCCAGCCGCTCTCGGTTTCCACCAACTGTGGCAGTACTGGCTCGATCTTGCGGTCAATCGTCTGATTGATCACGTTGATCACAGTTCCAAGATCGGCAAGCTCGATCAAGATCGACATCGTGGGCGGCAGCATGCTGATCCGTCCCGAATGCCGGGCAGCCAGCGCCTCGCCGGGAGTCGACCAATCGGCATGATCGGTCTCCCCGGAAATGTCGGCCGCCTCCTGATCATCAGGCATAGCCGCCACAAAGAACGTCGTGTCATAGCGGCGAGGCTCGATTTCCGGAGTAATCCAATGTGCCCAGGGATGAAGATCTGTCTGGGTGAGTACGACGCCAGTCTCTTCCGACGTCTCACGAAGCGCGCAGCGGCGAATCGGATCGCCTTCGCCGGAAGCGTCTACGGCGTCAACGCGACCGCCTGGAAAAACAACCATCGAGGGCGCGAAGGCCATTCGTGCATGCCGGTGCAATAAATAGGTCTCAAGTCCAGACGAGCCGTCCCGCAGCAGGATGACGCTGGCCGCAGCGGCCGCGAGACTCGGCACCGAATCTCGGGTCCACCCCGCGGCCCGCTCCAGCATGGCCGGCGGCACCTCTGGCGACAGCCGGACCAAGACGTCGTAGGAGTGGGTCGGCATTAGAGCTCGCTTAGAGCGGCACGATCATCGGCGTCGAGCCGACCGCGACGACGAGCTCAACCTCGACCGGGGCGTCAAGTGGTAGTACCGCGACACCGACCGCGCTTCGGGCGTGCCGCCCCGCCTCGCCGAAAATCTCTCCCAGTAGCCCACTCGCGCCATTAGCAACCAGCGGCTGATCAGTGAACCCGGACGCACTGGCCACGTACACCACGACCTTGACAATCCGCGTGATCACGTCGAGATCGCCAGTCAGGTCGACGACTGCCGCCAGCCCATTGAGCGCTGCGATCCGGGCACAATCCACTGCGTCGTCGACCGACACGTCGGTGCCGACCTTCCCGACGGCTCGTAACGTGCCGTTCAGCAACGGCAGCTGGCCAGCGGTGTAAACCAGATCCTCGAACCGCACGGCGGGCACGTACGCGGCAACCGGCGCGGGCGCTGCTGGCAGGTTCAGCCCAAGATCGGCGAGCCGTTGCGACGGCAGGGTCACGCACCGGCTCCGGAAGCTGGGATCGGGCGTTTCAGGTAGGCGACGAGGTTCTCTGGATTAAGCCCCGGCACCACCTGCACGAGCTCCCACCCGTCCTGCCCCCAGTTATCCAGGATCTGCTTGGTCGCGTGCACCAGCAGTGGCACCGTTACGTACTCCCACTTCGTCATAGCCTCACTGTAGAGGCCGTCACGCCGGCGCGAGCCTCACGAACACAGACAGAACGGGTGGCCGCTCGGGTCGAGAAAAACGATGAAGTCAGGCGCGTGGTCGCCACTGGCGGCGCGGCGGGCACCAATTGACTCCGCGTAGGCAGCGGCCTTGTCCAGATCGTCCACGTCAAGATCCAGATGGAGCTGTTGCGGTACCGCATTGTCCGGCCACGTCGGAGGCTTGTGATTGAGCGCTAGCTGAAAGTCCATCCGCGCCGCCCCCGAGCCGTCGCCTATCGTGATCCAGTCCTCCTCGGTCGACTCAATCTGCCAGCCGAGCAGTGCCGCATAGAACTCGGCCAGCAGCGGCGGATCGTCGGTATCCAGCACCACGGTCTCAATGCTGATCCTGGGCCGCGCGGAGGCGGATGTCGCCGGGATCGGCTCCGAAGTCGTCGAACCAACCGTGGCGGCATTCGTGTCAGAAGTAGAGGTCATGCAGCACATCCTTGCTGGGGCCACTGACACTATGACGGGCGGGCCGTTTCGCCGACTGCAGGCTGCGTGGAAGTCTGGGCTGTTGCGAGCGACGAAGGAGGCGAATCTGGCGGCCAGCCCGTCAGAGTGCAACAAACACTGACACTATGACGGGCGGGATCCCTTACTACTATCGAGCCCATGACCATGCAGGCGGCGCGCATCGCGACGCAGCCTAACCTCGCAAAAGACCGCCGGACGTCCGGGTGAGGATAGGAATCCTGGGCGGCACCGGCCCGCAGGGCCGCGGTCTGGCGATACGACTAGCTGCATCCGGGCATGAGGTGCTCATTGGGAGCCGTAGCGCGGAGCGAGCCGAGGCGATCGCAACCGAGATCGCCCGCGACAGCTCTGGTCGGATCTTGGGTGTCGGCAATTCCGACGCGGCCGCCGCTGAGCTGGTGATCGTGTCAGTGCCGTACCACGGTCATGCCGACCTACTCTCCTCCCTGACCACGGAGTTGGCCGGCAAGATCGTCGTCGACTGCGTCAACCCACTCGGCTTCGACCAGCGAGGGCCATTCCCGCTGCGAGTGGCCGCCGGCTCTGCGGCTCAAGAAGCGCAGCAGCTGCTCCCCGACTCCACGGTGATCGCAGCTTTCCATCACGTCAGTGCCGTTCTTCTCAGTGACCCGACCGTCGATCACTTTGCAGATGACGTACTGGTGCTGGGTGAGGACCGCGATGCGGTCGCGGTGGTCTGTGAACTCGCCACCGCCATACCGGGAGCGCGCGGCGTCTACGCCGGGCGGCTTCGCAACGCAGGCCAGGTGGAGGCCTTCACCGCCAACCTCATCGCGATCAACCGGCGCTACCGGGCCCATGCCGGACTTGCGATCACAGGGGTGTCGTGACTCCCCGGCACACCCTGCACATCGTCAGTGGGAAAGGCGGCACGGGCAAGACCACCATCGCCGCCGGCCTAGCATGCGCTCTGGCCACCAGCGGCCGCCGGGTGCTGCTGTGTGAGGTCGAGGGCCGCGATGGGATCTCTGAGCTGTTCGACGTTCCGTCGCTAACCGGACGTGGCGAGGGCCGGGTCAGCCGTACGCCGGCGGGAGGCACGGTGTACGGCCTAGCGATCGATGCCGAGGATGCCCTGATTGAGTACCTCGACACCTTCTACCACCTCCGCGTCGCCGGCAAGGCACTCGACCGTTTCGGCGCCGTCGACTTCGCTACCTCGATCGCCCCTGGCCTGCAGGACGTTCTCCTCACCGGCAAGGTGTACGAGGCAGTCCGGCGGAAGATCAAAGACCGCCCCAACGCCTACGACGCCGTGGTTTTGGATGCTCCACCGACCGGCCGGATCGCCCGGTTCCTGAATGTGCACAGGGCGGTCGCCGGCCTGGCGAAAGTGGGACCCATCCGCAACCAGGCCGACTCGATCATGCGGCTGCTGCGGTCGGCGACCACGGCCGTACATTTCGTCACGCTGCTCGAGGACATGCCCGCCACCGAGACTGAGGAGGCCGTCGATGCTCTGCGGCCGACTCGGATCAGAGCCGGCATGGTGATCGAAAACATGGTGACGCCGAGCCCACTCGATCATGATCAGCTTCAGGTCGCCGCCGCCGGGTCGCTGATCTTGAGGGTTCCCGGGCTGACGCTCAAGCAAAACCAGGCCTTGGGGGTGGAGTTTGCGATCGAGGCGGCCCGTACGCTGCAAGAGCAGCAGCGCCACGATCGGCTGACTGCACTGGGCCTGCCACTGGTGCAGGTTCCCTTCGATCCAGGCGGTATCGACGAGGGTGCGATCTTCGCGATCGCCGAGCAGCTGATTGATCAGGTATCCCTGGAGGCCGCATGACCAGCGCCTCGCAGCCTCACGCCGGGCTGCCGGTCCCATTCCTCGACATCGACAAGATCATCGGCGATCGCGAGACCAAGATCATTATCTGTTGTGGCTCGGGCGGGGTTGGCAAGACGACGACGTCCGCCGCAATCGCGCTGCGCGCAGCAGAGACTGGCCGCAAGGTCGTCGTGCTGACGATCGATCCGGCACGCAGGCTGGCCCAGTCGCTCGGCGTCGGTGAACTAGACAACACCCCTCGCCCCGTGTCCATGATCGACACAGCGGCTGGCGGCAGCCTGGACGCGATGATGCTCGACATGAAAGGCACCTTCGACGATGTCGTGCTGGCGCACTCAACGCCGGAGAAGGCGGCGGCAATCTTGCAGAACCAGTTCTATGTGGCATTGTCATCGGAGTTCTCCGGAACCCAGGAGTACATGGCAATGGAGAAGCTGGGGCAGCTTCACGCCGAGGCGGGCAGGTGGGATCTCATCGTGGTGGACACTCCCCCGGCGCGATCGGCCCTGGACTTCCTGGACGCCCCCGAACACCTGAGCGCGCTGCTGGACGGCCGTTTCCTGCGCTTGTTACTGCACCCGACGCGCGGCCCGCTGCGCTTCATGGGAGCTGGTTTCAGCATGATGTCTGCCGTGATGACCAGGATCCTCGGCGCGCAGATCATCAGCGACGTACAGACCTTTGTCCGCGCGTTTGAAGCACTCTTCGGCGGATTTCGGCAGCGGGCCACATCGACGTTTGAACTCTTGTCGTCTCGGCACAGCACGTTTCTGGTCGTCGCGACTCCGCACCGTGACGCGCTACGGGAGGCCGAGTACTTTGTCGACCGGCTCACCGAGGAAGGCATGCCGCTTTCCGGCATGGTGATCAACCGGGTGCACACTCGTGCCCTAGCGATCTCGCCGGAACGGGCGCTGTCCCTGGCCGAGGACCTCGCCGGAACCTCAGCCGTACTCGAAGTCGAGGCCCTACGCCGTCACGCCAATCTGGTGCGCGTGATCGAAGCCGAGATGCGAATGATGGAACGCTTCGCGGCGGCTCGTCCGGCGGTGGCCCAAACCCAGGTTCAGTCCTTGCCGACCGACGTCACCGATCTGGCGGCGCTCCGCCGTGTCGGTTCGCTCCTGTCCGACAAGGACTGAGCGCCCGACGGCACCGGCTGAGCCGCTTGCTGGTTCGACTTACCGAGTAGCACCGTTCGCCACGAGGTGACATCACTCCGCTGCCGAAGCAGCAATCGCCGCTCCCGCTCGGTCATGCCGCCCCAGACGCCCCATTCGATCCGGTTGTCCAGAGCCTCGGCCAAGCACTCGAAACGCACCGGGCATCCCGAGCACACGAGTCTGGCTCGTTTCTGATCCGACGCCTCCGGGAACAGGGCATCCTGCATCCCCCGGCACTTGGCGCGCATGGTCCAGTCTTCACGTTGCACTGCAGGCACGCTGCATCTCCCCTTCGTGAAACTTCGCTGTGCCGGGCATTTCCCCGGCCCATCTGGCACAGCGGATGAAACGCTACGCACGCCCTCTTCGATGTGACTAGATTCGTTTCGGGATGTTTGCCGTTTTGTGACCTTTGGTTGCTTGACTTCTGGCCCAAAAGTCCTCTCAGGTCAAGATTTGGTATCAGTACGTGATTCGATGAGGCCCTACTGCTCCCGTAGGCTGGGCCTCGTGCCGTTTACGCCGAAGCGGGCGGGGAGCCTCGCGTACTCGCTGGTGATGTTCGTCGTCGTCAGTGTTCTCGCCGGTGTGTTGGTAGCCGGATTGTTCATTCCTTTCGCGGGCATGGCAGGAGTTACCAGCAACGCCGCAGCCGTAGAGCTGCAGAGTCTGCCGGCCGAACTCTCTACGCCTGCACCGGCCACTCGGAGCAAGGTGCTCATGGGCAACGGCAAGATTCTCGCGTTCTTCTACGACGAGAACCGGATCCCAGTGAAGCTGAAGAGCATCTCTCCGATCATGCGGCAAGCACAGATCTCCATCGAGGACCACCGCTTCTACGAACATGGCGCCTTGGACTTCAAGGGCACCATGCGTGCGCTGGTACGCAACTCCGCCGCCGGTGGCACCACTCAAGGTGGCTCTTCGATCACCCAGCAGTACGTCAAGATGGTTCAGATCGAACAGTGCCAGGCCAAGGGCGATACCCAATGTGTCAAAGACGCACAGGCGCCAACGGTGCAGCGCAAGATTCGCGAGCTGCGCTACGCGATCGCGATGGAGAAGAAGTTCACCAAGGACGAGATCCTGGAGCGCTATCTCAATATCGCCTACTACGGCGCCGGTGCGTACGGCGTCGAGGCAGCGGCCAAGCACTACTTCTCAACGAAAGCCTCTAAGCTCACCTTGTCCCAGGCGGCGATGTTGGCTGGGCTGGTGCAGAACCCGGACACCCACAATCCCATCCGCAACCCCAGCGCCGCACTCGATCGTCGTGACGTCGTGCTCAACCGCATGGTCGAACTCAAATTGATCACGCTCGACCAGGCGAAAGAAGCCAAGAAAGCCGGATTCGACCAGGATCTGGTCCAGAAGACCCGAAACGGGTGCGTCGGCACCCGGTACCCGTTCCTGTGTGACTACGTGCGACGTACGCTGCTCAACACGCCGAGCCTCGGCAAGACAGAAGAAGACCGCGAGAACATGATCAACCGCGGCGGGCTGACGATTCAGACTGCGATCGACCCCAAGACGCAGGACCTGGCGCAGCGGAAGGTCAGCGCGGTAGTTGGCCCGAGGGATCCGGTCATCTCCACCATGAACATGATCCAGCCGGGCACCGGCCTGATCATCGCCATGGCGCAGAGCCGACCGGTGATGGGCAGCGATACCAAGAAGGGCCAGACCTACTGGAACTTGGCTGCGGACCCAGCGATGGGTGGAATCCAGGGTTATCAGGCGGGATCAACCTTCAAGCTGTTCACCCTCGCCGCAGCGTTGGAAAAGGGCATAGCGATCAGCAAGACGTTCAACGCCAAGTCACCGTTCAACTTCACAGGCCGACGCTTTACTTCCTGCCGCGGGCGGGAACGCGTATGGGACCGCTGGGTCGTGCAGAACGCGGTCGGACACAGCAAGTCCATCGGAATGATGGAGGCTGCGCAGTTCTCGGTCAACACCTACTTCATTCAGCTGGAGCTGGCGACCGGCATGTGCCGCGTCACCAAGATGGCCCAAAAGACCGGCGTCAAGGTTGGGGCACGCATCGGCCAACCCCCGGTGAACATCGTGAAGCAGTTCCAGGACAAGCCGTCATTCACCCTGGGCACCGTCGAGGTCAGCCCGCTCTCCATGGCCGAGGCGTACGCCACTTTCGCCGCCCGCGGCATCCACTGCAATCCGGTCATCGTCTCCAAGATCACCACGCGTGGTGGCAAGAACCTCGCCGTACCGGACGCCAAATGTCGCCGGGTGGTTGACAAGGACGTCGCCGACGGGGTCAACAAAGTCCTGAAATCGGTCGTCGACAAGGGCACCGGCCGGCGCGCCAAGATCAATGACGGTCGCGCCATCGCCGGCAAGACGGGGACAATCGACAGCAACGAAGCAGTGTGGTTCGCCGGTTACACGCCGGAAATCGCCGGCGTTGCCATGATCTCCATCGACAACACCAAGCAACCCTTCCTCAAGAGGGGCTCGAGTTACTACCGTCGTGGCGGGGTGAGGGGTTACCGAGTACCGTCCACGGGCGTCTTCCTCGAAGGCTCCGGAAGCGGCGACGCCGGCATGAAGATCTGGAAGCCGGTCATGCAGCAGTACTTCCAGCAAATCCCTAGGACGTCGTTCAACCAACCTCCGCGCAAGATCCAGGTTGGCGAGCAGGTTCGGGTGCCGAATCTTCGCGGCCTGAGCATTTCCGCCGCGACCCAGAAGCTGGAGCGGGTCGGCTTCACAGTTGAGAAGCAGTTTGCCTACAGCGACAGCGTGCCTAAGTACGGGTTCATCGGTTGGTCACCCGGCTCCGGTGATTGGATCGCGGAGTTCGGAACGATCTACGCGGTGTACTCAAGCGGGCGTGATCCGGCCGTGGTCGCCGAGGAGCAGGCCCAGGCCGACGCCAGGAGAAAGGCACAAGAAAAGAATAGGAAGCAGCAGCAACAGCAGCAGCAACAGCAGCAACCGCAGCCATGTACCAATCCGCCGCCGATCTTCCCGCCATGCCGCTAGCGGCCCACCCGTACTCTTCCGCGGCGCGGCCGTAAGACCCTCTGGTTGAACGTCGGCATCCCACGCTGCGTGGGATGCCGACGCTGTACACGGCGTGCAGAGGCTGTGGCGGAATGACCGAGCGAGCCGGACGAGCCGGGCTCCTGCTGATCCAGCCGCCTTGCTGGGGTTGCGGGCTGAGCGCCTTCGGCCGGGATGCTAGCCGCCGGCCGCTGCCATCCGGTAGATCTTCAAGAGGTTGAACGCCGCGGCGGCCAAATTGATCTCGCCGGTTGCGGCGTGCAGGCCGCGTCGGCTGAGCCCGTTGATGATCTTCTTCAAATTCCCGATCC
>DATHIJ010000266.1:0-4273 GCA_035489975.1 Propionibacteriaceae bacterium
GCTGAGGGGTCGGTCGATCGCCCGTTGCGCTGAGCGTTTGATCAAGCGATGGAGTATGCGCCGCAGCACAAACGCGGCAATGATCAAGAGCACAATGCGAAGCGGCCTGAACAACACCAGTTCGGCGAGATTGTCAGGTAACCACTCCGGCATGGGCCTCAGCCTAAGGCGTAACCTCGCATCCTTTGCCGACTTGTCAGCGTCTCAGCTGGCTGTAGCCCGCTGTAGCGCTGACAAGTCGGTAGCTACGTCACGGATTGCCGAGACGGTGACCGCGATCGCGGGTCGTTCGGACGCGAGGGTTCGCCAGATGACGTAGATCTGCCTGGAAAATGCCGGCTGCAGCGAGACGATCGAGACGCCCTTACTGGCGCCGCGTCCTAGCCTCGGCATAACGGCTACGCCCAATCCTGCTGCGACCATCGCGAGCTGAGTTGGATGCTCTTCAGCGGTGTGAGTCACCTCTGGGGTGAGGCCGTGCTGCCGCAGCGTCTGGGTCAGCCACTCATGACAGGTTGCCCCGTACGGCCAGGTGATCCAATGCTCGGAACAAAGTTCGGTGATCTCGACGCTGGTCCGCTGGGCGAGCGGATGGTCAGCAGGCACAGCAAGATCAACAGCGTCGTTCATGATCAGCAGCCGCTCGACGCCCTCCGGCAACACGAGTGGGGCATTCATCCAGTCATTGACCAGAGCGATGTCGAGGTGTCCCGCTGCAACAAGACGGATCGCTTCATCCGGCTGCCGCTCGGATAGCCGGAGCCGCAATTGCGGATGCTCTTTCCGAAGCCGGGCCACCGCTTGAGGAAGGATGGCTCGTGCGGCCGTGGCGAAACCGGCAATCTCTAGATCGCCGACGACGTGGTTGCGCTGCCGGTCCAGCTCACCCTCAGCGTTCTCGACCTCGGACAGGATCGCGTGCGCGCGCCTTGCTAGCAGAGTGCCTGCCGGCGTGAGGCGTACGCCGCGACCATACGGCTCAACCAATCTCTGCCCCACATCGCGCTGCAGCTTGGCTAGCTGCTGAGAGACAGCCGACGGCGTCAGGTGAAGAGCAGTAGCGGCGCCGGTGACCGAACCGAAGGTCGCCACGGCATGGAGAGCCTGAAGGCGCTCAAAGTGCAACATTTCACGGATCCTACACAATACTTCGAACCAAATTTTGCTTGTGCTTAACAGTACGTCCAGCCATGCTTGACCGGTGGCCGGCACCGTGAGGGAGATCCAACAGACCAAGATCACGGTAGATGGGTCAGACTGGCGGTCGCTGCTCGCAGTGGCAATCACTGTTGTCGCCTGGGCTTCAGCCTTTGTCGTGATCCGGTATGCGGCTCACGACATCAGCCCTGGCGCCCTCAGCCTCGGTCGGCTGCTGGTGGCCAGCCTCGCCCTGAGCGCGATGATGCTCGGTCGGAGGCTGGTCCGGATGAGCACCCGAGAGTGGGCGCTCACCGCTTTGGTCGGAATTGCCTGGTTCGCGGTCTACAGCGTTGCCCTCAATGCTGGTGAGCAGCATGTCGACGCCGGCACCGCCTCCATGCTCATCCAGTTCGCCCCGATCCTCATCGGGGTACTCGCCGGCATCCTCCTCGGTGAGGGTTTCCCACGGATGTTGGTCATTGGCGGCCTAGTAGCGTTCGCCGGCACACTGATCATCGGCTTCGCCACAAGCACCGGGGAAGCCGATCTCGCCGGCGTACTCCTGGTGCTGCTGAGCGCCACCGTCTACTCGATCGCCATGGTGGCGCAGAAGGTGGTGCTGCGCCGCATCCCTGCCCTGCAGGTGACCTGGCTTGCCTGCCTTATTGGGACCGTCGCTTGCCTACCGTTTGCTGGTGGGCTGGTCCGTGATCTCTCAGTCGCACCGACGCCGCAGATCCTGGGAGTCGTCTACCTCGGATTGGTGCCAACTGCGCTCGCCTTCTCAACCTGGGCGTACGCGCTCAGCCACACCTCAGCGGGAAAGCTCGGCGTCACGACTTTTGTTGTGCCACCGATCACCATCCTGCTCGCTTGGCTCTTCCTCAGCGAGGTGCCGCCGATGCTTGCGATTTTGGGTGGTGCACTCTCATTAATAGGCGTAGCCATCGCACGCCGGCCCTCGGGACCAAGAGTCAGCGTCCCTTCTGGTACGTGACCCGGCCCGCCCAGATGGTGGCTACGACAGGATCGGGCAGCTCGCGGCCATGCCAGGGATTGTTGCGGGAGAGCGAGGCTGAGTCGTTGCGGTCAACCACCCCCCGAGCAGCGGGATCAACCAGGATGACATTGGCCGGCTCACCCGCAGCCAAGGGACGTCCTTGATCAGTAAGTCGCGCAATGTGTGCCGGCATGATCGACATGCGTTTCGCCAAGTCAGTCCAGCTCAGCAGCTCGGACTTGATCATGGTCTCGACAACCACGGCCAGCGCGGTCTCCAGACCGAGCATCCCGAACGCCGCCTCAGCGAACGCGTGTTCTTTGTCGTGCCGCGCGTGTGGTGCATGGTCGGTCGCCACCGCATCGATAGTCCCGTCTGCCAGGGCCTCCCGAAGCACCTCGACGTGCTCGCTCGGCCGCAGCGGAGGATTCACCTTGTAGGTCGGGTCATAACCGAGCACTTCATTGGTGGTCAGCATCAGGTGATGGGGCGCAACCTCCGCTGTGACGTTGATGTCACGCTGCTTGGCCCACCTGATCACGTCGACAGTCTCGGCGCAGGACACATGGCAAATATGCAGCCGGGATCGGGTGAGCTCCGCGATCTGCACGTCCCGAGCAACAACGCTGGCCTCGGCCGCCGCCGGCCATCCCGGCAGTCCGAGCTTGCCGGAGATCTCACCCTCATGGCAGCAGGCCGAGGCTCCGGCGAGCTGCGGATCCTGCGCATGCTGAGCGACGACTCCGTCAAAGGCGCGGACGTACTCCAGCGCTCGTCGCATCAGGCGGGCGTCCGATACGCAGTGACCATCATCGGAAAACACCCGTACCCGGGTGCTGGACCGGGCCATCAGCCCGAGCTCGGCTAGCTCGACTCCGTCCAGTCCCTTGCTCACCGCTCCCACCGGCACCACTTGCGCATAACCGTCCCGGGCGCCCAGCGCCGCAACATGCTCGGCGGCCTCGGCGGTGTCGGTCACGGGAGTCGTGTTGGCCATTGCGAGCACCGCGGTGAACCCCCCGCGCGCCGCGGCCAGTGTGCCGGACAGCACCGTCTCAGCATCTTCGCGACCAGGTTCACGTAAGTGGGTGTGCAGGTCGACCAGGCCAGGCAACGCGATCAGCCCATCGGCATCCAACTGGTCTACGTCGGCTCCCGCGTCGCCAGGATCCACGAACCGGCCATTTCGGATCAGCAGGTCTGAGCGCCCGCGGCCAACGAGGTCGGCACCGCGGATCAGCAGCTCCGTCACTCGGCGCCTCCCAGCAGCTCATACAGCACGCTCATCCGTACCGACACCCCGGCCGCAACCTGGTCCAAGATCAATGAGTTGGCCGCGTCTGCGGCGTCCGCCGAGATTTCCAGGCCACGGTTCATCGGGCCGGGATGGCAGATCGCGGCCCCTGGCTTCATCGCCTCGAGCCTGGGACGGGTCAGGCCGTAGCCGATGGTGTATTCGCGTGGAGTCGGGAAATAGCCGCCTGACATCCGTTCGCGTTGCACGCGGAGCATCATCACGATGTCGGCTTGGGGCAGTACCTCATCCAGGTTGGTACATACCAGTACCGGCCAGCTGTCGATCCCCGCCGGCAGCAGCGTCGGTGGTGCAACCAGGATCACCTGTGCCCCGAGCGTGGTGAGCAGCAAGACGTTGCTCCGTGCGACTCGGGAGTGGGTGATGTCTCCGACGATCGCCACGGTTTTGCCGTCGAAGCTCATCAGATCAGGAGCGGAGCTCCGCAAGTGCCGCCGGATCGTGAAGGCATCGAGCAATGCCTGCGTGGGATGTTCGTGGGTTCCGTCACCCGCATTGAGCACATGTGCGTCGATCCAGCGCGAGGCCTGCCAGGGCGCACCCGACGCGTGATGCCGGATCACCAGTGCATCGACGCCCATCGCGGCGACAGTGAGCACCGTGTCGCGCAGTGATTCACCCTTCGACACCGACGAGCCCTTGCCACTGATGTTGATCACATCTGCCGACAGCCACTTACCGGCGATTTCGAATGAGGATCGGGTTCGGGTGGAGTCTTCGAAGAAGAGGTTGACCACGGTACGCCCGCGGAGCGCCGGTAGCTTCTTGACCGGGCGTCCCTGCACCAGCGACATTTCTTCGGCGAGATCCAAGATCTC
>DATHIJ010000267.1:0-4345 GCA_035489975.1 Propionibacteriaceae bacterium
GCGACGGTGGCCGACCGGAGGGAAACAGCAGTGCGCCGAGCACCAGCAAGGCTTGGTGGGGATACGAGACTGCAGCTGACAGCCAGGCGGCCGCTCCACCCTCAGGCGCCCAGGACGCACCGGCAAACGCATGAACAGCAACGCGGGCGGCAATGCCCTCCACCAGACCGAGGAGCCCGGCAACGCAGAACAACCAGCCGATGGGCAATTCTGGCCGTCGGGAGGCGACTACCGCGCCGACTATCGCATAGACCATCTGCCCAAGAATCCAGACAGCATCATCAGGCGAGAAGGCGGCCGGCCCGCTCACCCTGGGACTGGACAGGCCGAGCGTCAGGTAGAGGCCATAACCCAAGACGGCCAGCGGCACTACTGCCCAGCTGAGCCACGCAACGGCGCGTCTCGCCATCAGCGCACCCTCCACCCCGGCCCCGGGGGTCGTCCCGCCGGAACCTGCGCCACTCCGGCCGGTCTGTTATCGCTCGTGTCCGGATCGCCTGACCCGCATCGTCGGCGCTTTCCTCTGCGCCGCCTACCCTATCCAAAGGCCGATCACAAGCCACGGTTGGAAGTCGGCAGGCTACGAGCAGCCTCCGTCTCGGCGAGACGGCGGGCCGGGTCGCTTTCGACGTGCTGCGGCCCAGCCGAGCAGACCCTTCTGCCTAGGCCGATCCGTCCCCCAAGCGCTCGGCACCACCCAGCTGGGCCCGCAGGGCCACGATCGCGGCGCCGAGCCGGCTCAGTGGTCCCTCGTCACCCTGCAGGCCCTCACGCAGGTCGCGGAGCACAGACTCGGACTCGACGGTGAAGGCGAGGATCTCAGCCAGTGCCAGCTGGGCGTTGAACCGGATGACCTGATTACGCCAGGCGTGTAGCTCGCCGACCAGCGCTACATCGCGGGCAGAGGACACAGACCCTCCGGCGAGGGCAGCATCCACCGCAGACAGGTGCAAGCGCGGATAGACAGTGCGACGGAGCGGCTGGTTCTTCTCGCTGCTGAACGCGGTCGCGCCGAGTAGCTCGGCATTCGCACGCAGCTCGGCATTAATAGCCTGCAGGGCGGCGTCCCGGGCTTCGCGCGCGGCCGCCCACCGCTCCGCGACCAGACCGGTGATGCCTGCCAGGATTCCGAGTACGCCGACGATCGGCTCCAGCCGGCCGCTGCCGCTCGTCGTGGCGAACCAGACCGCATTGACGACGAAGGCCGCGGCCAGGCTGGCCGCGGTGACCACGATGATGGTCCGGCGCGGCGTGATCATCAGTCGTTGCGGAACAGGTCGCGCGCCGCACTCCGCCTTGGCCCAGAGTCATCGCCCTTGGCCAATAGGAGCAGCTGGAGCCCGAAGCGGTACGGCTTGCCCCGGACTGTCCAGGTCGTGTCGGCCGTCGCCTTCACTCCGAGACCGATCGACCGGAGTTCGGCGTGCAGAGCCGCGGTGGCGTACTTGCGGGTGAGGTAGAGCCGGATGGTGTCGTCGCGCCGAAGAGTGATCACCGTGCGGTCGGGTAGCGTCACCCGGGTGTCCGCGTCGCGGTGGTGGTAGATGACCTTGAGCATCACCGAGCTCGGTTCCATGATCTCGCCCGAGATGTCGACGCGGTCCATGTTGATCGGCAGGTCCGTGTGCTGGTGCAGCGCGCTGGTGACGAACTCGCAGAATGCCTTGCTGCGCAGGTACTCGGTCGAACTCCGCTCGGGCACGTCCGCTCCGAGCTCGGAGGTGGTCGCGACCTCCAGCATCAGCAGGTCCTGTGGCCGGAGCAGGCTGGCCAACCGCTCGATCAGCTCGAAATCGTCCTCGAAGTTGGCCGCCGTGTTGCCGAGCAGCCCCCACAGGATCGGCTCGTCACCCATCAACCTCTCGCGTAAGGCGTGCAGTTCGTCAAGGTTCTCATCGTCGGAGAAGTCGAGCTGCACCGGCAGCAGCTGCCGTCGGAACGTCCTCATGAAGGGCAGATTGCGGATCGGCTGAAGGCACATCCGCAACATCTCCGCGCTCATGTCCACCGGGACGTACAGCATCTCGGGGTAGGCCGGCTGCATAGTCCGCAGCACCGTTCGATCCTTGTCTCCGGTGCCCGGGCCGAGGCTGACGTAGTGGTACTTCACGCCGGCGAGGGCGGGCTGGAGGTCGTTCCAGCGCTGCTCGAAGGAGTCGATACCGTCCTTCCCCACGGGGTAATACGGGTCGTTGCAGGCGTGCTGCCAGGCGATGGCTGGCTCGATGCCCCAGTAGGAGTAGCCGGACTGGATCTGCTTGCCGTCGCCGGTCGTGGAGTAGGGCCGTTTGAGGTCGTTGGTCAGGTCGGCCAGCTTGCGCGACTGGTCCTCCCCGACCATCAGCAGCGACCAGCCGAACTCGGTCTCCTCCATCACTCGCTCGAGCCGCTGGAGCAGCTGCAACCGTTCCATCATGCCGACATCGTAGAGATGATGCTTCGCACTGCCGAGTTGCCTCGCAGGTGACGAGAGCGACGCGGACGCAGCTCCCGACGCTCCAAACAGTGATCTCCTCGGCGCCGACCCGGCTGCGGTTTGGATTTAGTAGCGGGTATAGCGGATGTCGCCCTTCGATATGCCTCGATTTGCCCCCAAACTATGTTGCGTGCCCGCGCAGAACGGTGGCGGCCTGACCGCGCGCGACCCAGGTCATTTGATCAAGTGGTTTATCGCGGTTGTGGTGACTGGAGTGGGAGTCAATCTGCTCAGCGGTTTCGTTGTGGTGCAGAAGTGGGCCTGGCTGCCAGCTGCTGTCTTTGTTGCGGCACTCTTGGTCGCTGTGCCGAGTACTGGTCTGCTGCGTCGGGAGCGCTATTTCACAGCGCGGGCCCGGGGTATGGCTTTGCTCGCACTGATCGGCTACCTGGCGGTCGGGGTGTGGGGATCGATGACTGGGTGGCCCCTCGCCGTGATGATCTTGTCCGTGGCGTACCTCTGGGAGGCGGGGGTGATGCTCACCTGGCCGACCCTGCGAAGTCGCGCGGACTTAGACCACGTCGCGGTGGGGACAGCCTGTTTGCTTGTGGGTTCGGCGTTCTTCCTGCTCGGAGTCGCGAACCCGCTGGATGCATCGACGCTGGGCGCGGTCGCCGGGTTGCTCGTCAAGGTCGCGTTCCTGCTGGGTGGTATCGCGGCGCTGCTGCTCGGTGTCGCGGTCCTGCTGGACAGATGGACACTGGTTGGGGTCCCGTTCCTGCTGTTCGGAGTCACGGCCCTGATGGGCGGAGTCGCGGCCTTGCTGGCCGGGTGGCCGCTGGTGGGAGTCGCGCTGCTGCTGGGCCCGGTCACGGCCCTGCTGCTCGGGGTCGCATTCCTGCTGGACAGATGGACACTGGCTGGGGTCCCGTTCCTGCTGGGCGCGGTCGCGGCCCCGCTGACCGGTGTTGCGGCCTTGCTGGCCGGATTGACACTGATGGGGATCACGTTCCTGCTGCTCGGGGTCGCGTTCTTGCTGACTGGTGTCGCGGCCTTCCTGAACGGGTGGACGTTGGTGGGTGTCCCGTTCCTGCTGTTTGGGGTCGCTGCGCTGCTAGGGGGTGTCGCGGCCTTCCTGGACGGATGGACACACGTGGGGGTTGCGTTCCTGCTGCTCGGAATTGCGGCGCTGCTGGGCGGTGTCGCGCTCCTGTACCGTCCTGAATTGCCGCGGCGGCTGCTGACGTGGGTCACCAAACGAGACGATCTGGCCCTCACGGCGGACAGTGGCGACCGGAATTAGCTCGGGCTTGAACTTGCCGACCCAAGATCGGAGCAGCTGCTGCGCTAACGCCGTACGTCCTGGTCCAGCGACTTTTCGATGCCGCCACGCTCAGCGGCCGCAACCTCGGCCTTGGCATCGTTGACCGCGGCTTCAGCCAACTCGGCGACCCGATCAGCGGCTGCGACTGCGTCGAGGCTCGGCGGACCGCCAGAGGTCAGCTCGCGGCTGCCCTCCTCGGCTTCGATCTCCGATGGCGAGCTATCGGCCCTGCCCTCATCGGTCGCAGGCGCGCCCATGCGGGAGCGGTCGCCGAAGGCCTCAGTGATGGTGCGGACGGCCTGGGTGAGCTCTCCTGGGATGACCCAGAAAGTGTTACCGCCCCTCGCCAGGTGAGGCAGCGTCTCCAGGTATTTGTATGCCAGCACCTTGGGATCTGCGTTGTTGCGATGGACGGCCTGAAAAACTAGGTCGACGGCTCTGGCCTCACCGTCGGCCCGGAGGATCGCGGCCTGCTGGTCGCCCTGCGCCACAAGGATCTCCTGCTGACGAGTCCCCTCGGCGGTAAGGATCTTGGCCTGCCGCTCGCCTTCTGCGTGGAGAATGGCTGCGCGCTTATCGCGCTCGGCCCGCATCTGCTTCTCCAT
>DATHIJ010000268.1:0-2097 GCA_035489975.1 Propionibacteriaceae bacterium
CGTTGCCTCCCGTACCCTGTCGGCCCCAAGGGTGCCGTCAGCGACTGCGCTGCCTACCGCCCGCTCGATGTCGGCCAGCTGAGTGTCGGTGTTCTCGGTCCCGAGACAGAGCAGATCGCAGCCGGCCTGCAACGCGGCGACGGCCGCCCCTGCCATCCCCAGCGAGCCAGAGGCACCGGCCATGTCCAAAGCGTCGCTCACGACCACTCCGGAGAATCCCAGCTCTCCGCGCAGCAGATCGTGCAGGACGATTCGACTCATTGTCGCCGGATGGTTTGGATCCACTTGGGGCAGCAGGATGTGTGAGGTCATGATCAACCTGCACCCCGCTTCGATGGCTGCGACGAACGGCTGTAGCTCGCTGCGACGCAACTCGTCGAGGGAACGGTTGACAACGGGCAGCGAGACATGTGAGTCCTGCGCCGTGTCGCCGTGCCCCGGGAAATGTTTAGCGCTGGCAGCCACGCCGGTCGACTGGAGCCCCTGGACCCAAGCCCGTCCGTGCCGCGCGACACATTCGGCGTCGCTGGAAAAGCTGCGCACGCCTATCACTGGGTTGTCGGACCGGGAATTGACGTCGACGCAGGGAGCGAAGTTGACGGTGCAGCCGGCACGGCGCAGCCACCAGCCGATCGCCGCCGCGGTGTCGCGCGTGGTGTCCAGGTCATCGAGGCGGCCCAGCACCGCGTTGCCCGGGAACGGCGCACCGGTAGCCGAGAAGAGCCGCGTGACGTCGCCGCCTTCCTCGTCGATAGCGATGATCGCGTACGGGTTCGCGGCCAGGATGGCGTCGGTCAGACTGCGCAGCTGTCCGGGCGAGGAGATGTTTTGCGCGAAAAGGCAGACGCCTCCGAGACCTGCGCGGAGCCGGTCCCGCAGCCAGACTGGCAGTGCCGTCCCCGCGAACCCGGGCAGCAGGGTGGTGAGCACGTGAGTGTCGTGTCTCCTAAGTCTCTTCACGGTTCGCGCCGCCCAGGCACGCACCTCGCGGCGTTCTCCTCCGTCGACATACGACCCGGTATCCCTCCGTCGTCGGCCTCGCGATGCACGCACCTGAACGACGCCAACCGCAAAGGAACTTAGGAGACACGACACTAAAACCCTTGCCAACCCGGTTTGCCTTGATAGGTCTCGATGTAGTACGAGGCGAGCTGGAGACGCGAAGCCGCAGCGGTGTCCAGCAACACGGTGACGTGTGGATGGAGCTGCAGCGCAGTGGCTGGCCACATTGCCGATACCGGTCCTTCGACGAGCTGGTGGATGGCCTCCGCCTTCCCTCGCCCTGAGGCAACGAGCAGGATGTGGCGGGCCTCGAGGATGGTGCCGATACCTTGTGTCAGGCAGTGGTCTGGGACGGCCTCGACGTTACCGCCGAAGAAACGAGCGTTGTCCCTGCGCGTTTGGCTGGTCAACGTCTTGATCCGAGTTCGAGAGGCGAGCGAGGAACCGGGTTCGTTGAATGCGATATGGCCGTCAGTGCCGATCCCAAGAATCTGTAGGTCGACGCCGCCGGCATCGGCGATGGCTTGTTCGTACGCGTCGCATGCGCTCGCCAGATCCGCGGCCAATCCGTCCGGCCCAAGCACTTGGGCCGGAACGATATCGACCTTGTCGACGAGCTCCTCTCGGATGACGTTCCGGTACCGCTGCTGGTGATCAGCCGGGAGCCCGACGTACTCGTCAAGCATGAAGGCACGCACCTTGGCCAGCGACAAGGAACCCTGCGCCACCCGGCGGCCGAGTTCGTCATAGATCATCAGCGGACTTGATCCGGTTGCGACGCCCAGCACGGCTTCTGGCCGGCGCCCAACAAGCTCGGCGATGGCGTCGGCGGCCAACTTCGCTGACTCGTTCGGCGTCGTGCTGATGACAACTTCCATCGTCTAGTGCTCCCGCTCCCCTACCGGTCTCCCATCGATCCAGACTCCCCGCACCTGCCAATCGCTGTCGAACAGCACAGCGTCGGCCATGTATCCCGGCTCCAGTCGACCGAACCGATCATCCACGCCCATGATCTGTGCCGGGATTGCCGTAGCAGCCTCGACTGCCGCGAGTGCGGTAAGGCCCACGTCCTGTACGGCGCGGGCGACCGCAACG
>DATHIJ010000269.1:0-3930 GCA_035489975.1 Propionibacteriaceae bacterium
ACATCATCACGCGCGCACCCAAGATCGTTTTCTCCGGCTACTTCACAGCCGGCAAGAAGGACATCCAAGTCGAAGACGGCGGGCTCAAGATCATCTCCGACGGCACGATCGCCAAATTCGTCCCTGAGGTCGCGCAGATCTCCTTCTCCGGTGACATGGGCCGCAAACGCCGCCAAGAGGTTCTCTATGTCACCGAGCGCTGCGTCATCGAGCTGACCGAAGACGGGCTGACGGTGATCGAGATCGCACCCGGGGTCGATCTTGAATCCGATGTCCTCGGCAAGGCCGACGTACCGCTGCTGGTCAGCCCCGACCTCCGGCTGATGTCCGCCGCTTTGTTCAGGCCCGAACCGACGGGATTGATCTTGTCTCGAAAACCGTCCCGGATCGCACAGGTGATCCGAGAGCCAGTACCCGCATCCGACCCCCATGGTCCGAATGGCCAGTCCGCCGCTCACCAATAAGGAACCCCGTCATGCCTGCCACCCACTACGACTACGTGATCGTCGGCGCCGGCGCCGCCGGCTGCGCCGTCGCCAACCGCCTCTCCGCCGACCCCAACAGCACCGTTCTGCTCCTTGAAGCCGGCGGCAAGGACTGGTCGCCGCTGGTCCACATGCCCGTTGGATTCACCAAGCTCAGTGGCCCACGCTACAACTGGGAGTTCTCCACCGTCCCGCAGCCACAGCTAAACAACCGGGAGATGTGGTACCCGCAGGGCCGCACGCTGGGCGGCAGCACTTCGATCAACGCGATGATCTACATTCGCGGCCAGAAAGAGGATTACGAGGCCTGGGCGACGCTCGGCAACAAGCATTGGGGCTATGAGGAGGTGCTGCCGTTCTTCCGGCGGGCCGAGGGCAACGAGCGCCTCAACGACCGCTACCACAGCAGCATCGGCGCTGTGAACGTCACGGAGCAGATCCAGCACAATCCATTGAGCAAGGCGTTCGTGCGTGCCGCCCAGGAGCTCGGGGTCACCTTCATCGCCGACTTCAACGGCGCATTCCAAGAAGGCGTTAGCTGGTATGACGTCACCCAGAAGAACGCACGCCGTGAGAGCGTCGCTACCGCGTACTTGAAGCCGATCCGGTCGCGAAAGAACCTGACGGTCGTCACCCACGCCCTGGGCCGCAAGATCATCGTGCGGAACGGCCGGGTCACCGGTCTGGACATGATCATCGACGGAAAGCCGGAGCACGTACAGGTGGACCGAGAGTTGATCTTGAGCGGAGGCGCGGTGAACTCGCCTCGGCTGCTGCTGCTGTCGGGAATCGGGCCGGCCGATGAGCTGAGCAAGGTCGGCGTTTCGGTCGTCCACGACCTGCCCGGGGTGGGCAAGAACTTCCAAGATCACATGGACGTCTATCTGACCGCCGAGACCACGCCGGTCAGCTACAACTCCTCCGACCGGCCGGACAAGGCCGCGCTGGCCGGCCTGCAATACATCACTACCAAGACGGGGCCAATCACCGCTTCGGTGTGTGAGGCCGGGATGTTCGTACGCAGCACGCCAGACGTTGCCACGCCTGACATCCAGATGCACGCCCTGCCGGCGTACGTAATCGACCACGGACGGATGCGGGTCAAGGGCCACGGCATGACCATCAACACCTGTCATCTGCGACCCCGCAGCATTGGCTCGGTAACACTGCACACCGCGAATCCGGACGACCCGCCAGCCATCGATCCAGCCTTTCTCACCGAGCCGTACGACTGGGAGAAGTCGCTGGAAGGATTCCGCTGGGGACGAGAGATGATGCGTAGCAAGGCATACCGGCCCTTTGTGGTCAAGGAGTACCTGCCCAGCGCGGATGTCGAGACCGACTCCGAAATCCGCGAGTACGTCAAACAGTGGGCCAAGACCGACTACCACCCGGTCGGCTCCTGCAAGATGGGCGACGACGACCTCGCCGTCGTTGATCAAGAACTCAAGATCCGCGGTATGGAGGGCCTGCGGGTGATCGATGCGTCGATCATGCCGAAGTTGATCAGCGGCAACACCATGGCCACATCGACCATGATCGGCGAGAAGGGCGCCCACCACTTACTGCGCGGCCTCACCCCGCCCGACCCGAGCGATGGCCCGACATGAGCGAATCGACGCAGGCTGAGATTGGCGAGATCAGTGTCGAGGTCGACATGGTCGCCACCATTTGCCTCGACCGGCCGGCCAAGCACAATGCGCTGACGCCGGAGATGCTGGGGCAGCTCGAAGAGATCCTCATCACCCTGGATTCCGATCGGGATGTACGGGTCGTCCTCATCACAGCTGCGGGAGACCGTTCGTTCTGCGCTGGCGCCGATATCAAACGCTTCAAGGCGTTGCCGCCATTGGATATGTGGGCGCAGTGGACGCGCCTTGGGCATCGGGTGTTCGACCACCTCGCGGGCCTCCGGCAGCCGACGATCGCAGCCGTCTCCGGCAACGCGTACGGCGGCGGGTTCGAGCTGGCGCTGGCATGCGACCTGCGAATTCTCGCCAACGACGCAACGCTTGGCCTGACGGAGGTCGGCATTGGCACCTTGCCCGGGTGGGGCGGGACCGGTCGGCTCCGCGAGCTGGTCGGTGCTGGACGAGCCAAGGAGTTGATCTTCACAGGTGAACCGCTAGTCGCCGAGCAGGCACTCGCGTGGGGGGTCGTCAACCGGCTCGCCCCAAAGGCGGAGGTGATCAAGACCGCCCACGCCTTGGCCACCAGGATTGCCGACCGAGCCCCAATCGCCGTACAGATGGCGAAGCAGGCTGTCGACTCCGCCGACGCCTACCAGGCGATGGAGCAAGTCAGCTCCGCCGCCACTGCCTTCACCGAGGACGCGGCCGAAGGATTCGCGTCCTTCACTGAGAAACGCAACCCGCGCTACCGCGGAACCTGAAGCCCTCTAGCCCAGCACACATCCGTACCGACCGAAAGCACTGTCATGACCACGATCACCAGCACTGCGCCGACCACCATCACCGCCAACATCTGGCCCAACATCATCGATGGCCGCGAGGTTGGCGGCGCAGGCGAGGAAGCGCTGCGCGACAGCCCGGCCCACGATATCCGCGTCGCCAGCTACCACAGCGCCGGTGAGGCTGACGTCGATGCGGCCGTCAAAGCCGCTCACAGGGCCTTCAGCGCGGGTGACTGGCCGCAGGTCTCAGGTGCCGAACGGGCCGCTCTGCTGCGGCGCGTTGCAGGCCGGATTGAAGCCGAGCGCGACGCGCTGGCCTTGATCGAGACATTGGAATCCGGCAAGCCGATCTCGCAAGCCAGAGATGAGGTGTCCAGCGCAGCAGGGATTTGGTATTACGCCGCCAGCCTCGCCCAGCACGCATACGGTGACGCCCACAACGACCTTGGCCCGAACTACCTGGCGGTAACGGTCAAGGAGCCCATCGGGGTTGTCGGGGTGATCACACCGTGGAACTTCCCGCTCCTGATCGTTTCTCAGAAGCTGCCATTCGCGCTGGCAGTCGGCTGCACAGCCGTGGTCAAGCCCAGTGATCTCACACCGGGCACCACCACCCGCCTGGTCCAGATGTTGCACGACGAAGGCGCGCCCAACGGCGTCGTCAATCTTGTTCACGGCGGTGGCGACGTCGGCGGGTGGCTGTCGGGTCATCCAGGCACGCACATGACCACATTCACCGGATCCACTGGCGTCGGCCGGATGGTCGCTCAGGCTGCCGCAAAGGATCTGAAGAAGGTGAGCCTGGAGCTGGGCGGCAAGAACCCGCAGGTGGTCTTCCCTGACGCCGACCTTGACGCGGCGCTGGAGAAGGTTGTCTTCGGCGCGTACTTCAACCAAGGCGAGTGCTGCAACGCCGGCTCTCGACTTCTGGTCCATGCCGACGTCGCGGACCAGTTCACTGAACGGGTCGTGGAGCGCGCCCAGGACGTCACCGTTGGGGATCCCCTCGATGCGGCGACCAAGGTCGGAGCG
>DATHIJ010000270.1:0-4823 GCA_035489975.1 Propionibacteriaceae bacterium
AGGTGTGGAATCAGTGGCTGCCGGGCTACCGCAGCGGCTGCTGGGGATCTGAGGTCCTCCCGTGGAAGTGGCTGCGTTGTGCCTGACTCTCGTGGCGATCGTCCTGTGGGCCGGGATTTCCACGCGAGCAGCGGTCATTTCCACACCGATCTTCTTCGTCGCGGTCGGGCTGGTGCTCGCTGAGGGTCTGCACCTTTTCGATGTTGAGACCGACTCGCACCTGGTCAAGATCATTGCCGAGGTAACCCTGGTGTGGGTGCTGTTCGCCGACGCCAGCCGAATCCGCATATCGGACTTGCGCGCCGATCTCGGCCGCTGCGTACGGCTCCTCGGACTTGGCCTTCCGCTGACAATCGCCTTTGGCGCCGTCGCCGGCTACCTGTTGCTCGGGATCAGTCCGTGGTACGCGTTGCTGCTTGGCGCCGCGTTAGCTCCGACCGACGCGGCCCTGGGCTCAGCCGTGATGTCCGATCGACGAGTCCCACAGCCGATCCGACGGGTCCTGAACGTGGAGAGCGGACTCAACGACGGGATCGCCACCCCAGTCGTGATGGTGGCTTTGGCAGGCATCGCAACCGAAGCGGGACTTGCTGGACAGGAGACGCCAGGAGGGGCTCTGCTCGGCTTGCTCGTCGGAGCGTTGATCGGGGTAGGCGTCGGCGCCGGAGGCGGTCTGCTTCTCCGCCAGACCAGAAGGCGCGGCTGGAGCTCAGAGGAGTTCGCCGGGCCGGCGGTTTTGGCCCTGTCGGTGCTGGCCTACCTCTCCGCCGTGCTGGCAGGCGCCAATGGCTTCGTCGCCGCCTTCGTCGGCGGCATTGCCTTCACGCTCTGCGCCGGCCGACGTGGGGAGAAGGAGGTCTACTACGTCGAACAGACCTGTGGCCTGTCGTCGATGGTGGCCTGGCTGCTGTTCGGGGCGTTAGCGGTCCCCACCCTGACGACGAGCCTGTCGTGGCAGGTGGTCGCCTATGCCGTACTCAGCCTGACGATCATCCGCATGGTCCCGGTCGCACTGTGCCTCCTGGGATCACGCATGGACTGGCTCACGGTCGCATTCGTCGGCTGGTTCGGACCCCGTGGACTCGCCTCGGTGGTGTTCGCGTTGATCACCCTCGAGGAGCTTCATGACGTGCCAGGCCCAGTACAGAGCGTGGTCGGGACCATCGGCTTGACAGTGTTGCTGAGCGTGCTCGCCCACGGGCTAAGCGCACGCCCTCTCGCCGGTCGGTACGCTGCCACCCAAGCCGACCAGGTGGCCACGGAAGAATCCGAGCCAATCGTTAGGCGCCTGGTGAGCAAGTCCTGAGCCACGATCCGGCAACCGGACTAAGGACCGGCAGCCTGTCAGATCAACTCTCTGAAAGCGGTCTCAGGCCAACGACGGAGCGCAACGAGAGCCAGGCTAGCCATGACCGCAACATAGATCCCCGGTCCAGCCTCAAGATCAACAAAGACGACGAGCAGCTGGTCAACCAGCGGCGCTGTTCCGCCGATGAGGGCCGTGGCAAGGCCAGCCGTCAAGGCGAAGCCCGTTGACCGCACAGGCACCGCAAAAAGCTCGCCAAGCATCGCCACGGAAAGTACGCCAGCCACCGCTACACCGACCAAGGCCTCCGCCACGAAGAGGCTCACGAGCGATCCACGTACTGCCACTAGGCTCATCGGTAACGGGAGAATCAACAGCGCGGCAGTCGAGCCGATGACCACTGGGCGTCGCCCGACGTGATCGGAGAGGCGGCCCAGCGCGACGGCAGCAATCGCTGCCACCCCTAACGCGGAGGCGGTCACCAGCAGGACCGGCCCCAACTCGCCCCCGCGGCGCGAGATGAGATTGTTCGGCATGAAGATGAAGAATGTGTTGAACGCGAGCGAACCAGCTGCAATCAAGCAGAATCCACGCAATACGGCAGATCGGTGATAAGTCCAGAGCTCTCGAACCGGATGATCGACGAGCCTTGAATCCGAACGAAGTGCTTCGAATTGAGGCGTCTCAGCTACCCGTCGCCGGAGTCGGACGCCGATGAAGCCAAGCGGGAACGCGAGCAGGAAGGCGATCCGCCACCAGCCGGAATCAAGGCCGGTCTCGCTGAAAAGGAAGTAGAGCACGCCGCCCACAGCCATGCCTGTCCCTATTCCAATCGCCATCGTCGCTGTGTGCCAGGCTGCAGTCTGGCCTCTCCGTGCGTGGTGGGCGTTCTCCAGGATGAATACGGCGGCGACGCCGAGTTCTCCTCCGGCCGCGAGCCCTTGAGCGGCGCGCAACAACACCAAGACAACCGGCGCGAGCAGACCAATCGTGGCGTAGCCCGGCAACAGCCCGACACATGTCGTCGCGCCAGCCATGAGGAAGACCACACGAACCAGGACTGTCCGCCGGCCCTGCGCGTCTCCCAACCGACCGAACACCAGTGCGCCCAGCGGCCGAACGAGGAACGCCGTGCCGTAGGTCGCGAAGGCAGCCGACAACGCGATAGCCAGATCCTGAGTGGGAAAGAACACGAGGCCGATGACGGTTGCCAAGGACCCGTAAATCGCAAAGTCGTACCACTCGGCAGCGTTGCCGACACAGGCTGCCACGATGGCTCGCCGCGACGCATGCGCAATGTCCGCCGAGGCGCCCGCTGTCGCCGAGGACATGCTGCTCAGGCTAGCGATCCCCGGTGATGCTCGTCACGCGCAGTCCGGGCCATTCGCTCACCTGATGCTCGGTCTATGTGTCTGTACCAGGATCGACCTCAACTGTGCTGGCAGGGCTGGGCTGGCGGACGAAGAGAATCGCCAGGCTCACCAGCAAAACCCAGCTTGGAAACACGAGTTGTGTCCATTGCTGCTCGGCGGCCGCCACCAGAAGAACCAGAGCCATCAGGTATCCCAGGAATGAAACCCAACGCGGCAGGGCCGAGGTCCGGAGCCCGACGGTACTGACCGACAGCGTGAACACCGCCGCCATCCGCATGGCGTAGACGGAGAAAAGTCCCTGGGCGGTATCGCGGCCGTACGCGAAGACGTCGGCGTTGACATTCGCTCCAGCGAGCATCGCTATCAGGCTGGCCGAGATCGCTGCCCCCGTAAACAGCATGGCCAGAAAGAGCAACCCGCTGCCCATGAAGACGGTGGAGAACAGCCGATCCTCGACCGCGCCGAGCTGCTCGCGCACAACACCGATGAACCACAGGAAGGCGATCCCGGCAAACGGCACCAGACCAAGACTGATCCGGATCAGCGTGCGCCGCTGCGTGTCGGCTTGAAGCGTTTGAAGGCTGCCTTCGGACAGGGCGATGCGCAGCATAATCATCGCTGCCAGGAGCAGCACCCCGAAGACAATTCCCGCGATCGCCGCCGAGCGCCGCGTTCGCCAGAAGCCGGCCGTCAGATGCGGCGCACCATCGGTCATCGCGGCTCCTCTCGAGCTGCGACGAAGAAAATCATCTGACCATGAAGTGGATAGTGCATCTAGTCACCTTTGGTGGCTAGGGTGGCTGGACCTTCGCTACTGCCTGGCCATGGCGATCCGGAGGCGTTCCTCAGGGTCGATGAAGTGGTCATGATCATCCTTGCCAAGATCGAGCTGCACCCAGTTGATCTTGCCTGTGAATCGGCTGTCGCGCGCGGTGTAGTCGGACGTGACCGTGGTACCGGACTCATAGCCAATGTCGGTCGTTTCGTCGGCTGAGAAGATCAACGGCTGGGTGGCGCCGACCCGGCCGGTGCCCACCGTGGTGCCGTCGAAGTACAAGGTGACATCACCGCCCTTGGCGAGCCCGCCACCGTCGTAGGCGAACTCCATACGTATCTGATGAGTGCCGGCCGGGATGCGTACGTCGGATTCGGTGGTGAAATCCTGAATGCCGAGCACGTTGTAGACGAACTTTGCCTGCCCGTTCTTGGCGTAGACAGACCAGCCGCCGAATCGGCCGCCTTGGGCGATGATCACACCGTCGACACCGCTTTCCGGTACCACGACTTCGGCGGTGACTGAGAACGACTTGTTCTTGATGCTGACCACGCTGTTCTCCGAGAGGCGTCCCATACCTGGGAAGAACAGCTGGGAGTCACCCCTGATCAGGGTCGGTCGTCCCGCTAGCTCCGGCACGAGGCGCTCGGAGGTGCGGTCATCCATCGGCAGCACGTTGTACTTGGTGGCTTCGATCAGCCAGAGCCGCTGCAGCTTGGCAAGCATCTCAGGTCGTTCGGCCACAAGGTTGCGAGCCTGGCTGTAGTCGGTGCCGTCATAGAGCTCCCAGATATCCTCATCGAACGCCGGCAGCTTGCCGCCGACCATGATCCAGGGCGTACGGTGCTTGGTCACCGCACTCCACCCTTTGTGATAAATGCCGCGGTTGGCGAACATCTCGAAGTACTGCAGGTCGTGGCGCTCCGGCGCATCCGCCTCGTTGAAGCTGTACACCATGCTGGTGCCCTCCATGGGTGACTGTTGCACCCCATTCACCATGGTGGGTTCGGGCAGTCCTGCGGCCTCCAGGATGGTCGGCGCGATGTCGATCACGTGGCTGAACTGGGAGCGCAGGCCACCGGGCTGCTCGATCCCGTTGGGCCAGTGCACGATCGTCCCGTTCCGGGTGCCACCCCAGTGGGAGGCGACCTGCTTGGTCCACTGGAACGGCGTATCCATCGCCCAGGCCCAGCCGACCGAGCAGTGGTTGTAGGAGCTCGGTGAGCCGAACTCGTCCATCTTGCTGACCATGAACTCCGGCGTCTCGAGGGCGGCCATGCCGTTGAAGTTCGCCAACTCATTGAACGCGCCATTCAGGGTGCCCTCGGCGGACGCGCCGTTGTCGCCGATGATGTAGTAGATGATCGTG
>DATHIJ010000271.1:0-2398 GCA_035489975.1 Propionibacteriaceae bacterium
ACCGCAAGGCGCGAAGGCGTACCGGCTGCTGCGCGACGCGCTGCACAAGCAGGGCCGGGTCGCAGTCGCTAAGGTCACGCTCCGCGACCGCGAGATCGTCGCAGCGTTACGGGTTCACGGTGATGTGCTCATCCTTGCAACCATGCTCTGGCCGGACGAGGTCCGCGAGCCTCGGTTCCCATTCCTGGCGGAGGACGACGAATGGTCGACGCAGAGCCGGGAGCTCGCCATGGCCGAGGCACTGATCGACTCGTTGTCGGATGAGGAGTTGGACCCGGGCAGGTATCGCGACGTGCACCGCGAGACACTGACTGCCCTCATCGATGCCAAGGCGACCGGGAGCACCGTGACGCAGGATGACCGGCCTGGCGCCGCATCACCTGACCTGCTGAGCGCCCTGCGAGCCAGCATCGATGCGGCCAAGCAACGGCGTTCAACGGGTAATGGCGGACGGCGGCGAACTGCCCCGAGTGCCAGCGCAGCCAAAAAGAAGCAAAAGAAGCCAGCAGAGACGCCGCCCGGAGCCGACGCGCCGAAGAAGCGCGGCTGAGACCAAATACACGCGGATCCGCGACACGCCGACTTAATACCGCATTCTGGCAATGCCCAGCTGGTAGCAAGACGGCATGAGCAGGTGTTCGGACTGTGGCCTGGACGTCGACCACTGCCACGGCACGCTGGTCGCGCATGAGGACCGCACAGTGGACTGCACAGACGCCGCTTGCGAAGTTCCGGATCTCCTGCGGCACGCGTTCATCGTCGACTGCGTTGCTGTGCTGGGTAGCTGCTGCCTGGTCGAGGAGCCGGCGGACTTCGCGGTCGCGTCCTAGTGTCCTGCGCGCCCGGTTTTCGCGGTCAGCCAGTGGCCACGTTAGATTTGCGCGGGGATGAGTGTGCACATGATCGGGCGCGAGTTGGACGAGATCGTCCGTGAGCTCTACGTGCTTCCTCCAGCTGAGTTCGTAACCGCCCGGAACGAGTTGGTACGGCAGGCCAGGGCAGCCGGTAGCCGGGACGTTGCCGAACGCCTGCGGCAACTTCGCCGCCCTACTCGTAGTGCCTGGCTGGTGAATCTCTTGGCCAGCGATTCCAGGGCAATGCAGCGCCTGTCGGCCTTGGGCCGAGAGTTGCGCGATGCCCAGACCGGGCTGGTTCGTACAGAGTTGCGCAACCTCGCCGAGCAGCGCCGGCAGCTGATCGCTGACCTGTTGGATCGAACTAAGGCTCATGCCGCGGAGGCGGGCGTGCGGCTGACTCCCACCGTGCTGTCGGAAGTGGAGGCAACGCTGCAGGCTGCTCTGGTCGATCTCGCGGGTGCGCTGACGATTCGCAACGGCCGTCTGGTGCGACCGCTCTCACACAGCGGCTTCGGGCCGCGGCCGCGTAATGCCCTGCAGAGCAGGTCAACTGTCGAAGTGCTGCCGGTTGGGGCACCGGCCGAACCAGCCGCTGAGATCGCCGCTCCTCCGGTCGAGGACGAGTTGGAACTACGGCGGCAGCGGCGTGCGGTGGGCGGCCGCTGGACCGTCGAGCTTGCCGAGGCGACCGACCAGACATCGGTGGAGGACGAGGACAGCGACTTCTCTACGGCGCCCGACAGTGGACAGGAAGCACTTCGTGAGCTGCGATCAGCGGAGGTGGAGCTTGCGACTGCCGAGGCCGCGCACTGGCAGTCCGAGTTCGATCTCGCGGATGCAGAGGCGGCCCTGGAGGCGGCCGACGACGCGGTGAGCACTCTCGACACCAAGCGGATCGAAGCGCGCCGCGACCGGGTCACCGCTCAGCGGCATCTGGTCGAGGCGCAGTCGCGGCAGCGGGATGCGGTGAACGCGTTGGCGGAGGCTCGCCGGCGTGTCGATACCGCCCGGCGGTTGGCCGGCAGTGACGAGTAGCGGTGGCTCCTACCCTTGGTCGTTCAGCGTGCTCAGGTAAGTGGCGACCCAAACCAGAGGTGCATTCCAGCGAATGCAGATGTCGTTGGTGACCTCGGAGGTGGGTTCGTCGAGGTAGCAGCACTGCGGCGGAAGGCCTAGCAACCGAGGATCGTAGGGGAAGTCCGGAGCCGGCAGAGAGTTCGCCCCACCGGCCAGTGCGCCGGGTGGTGGTGGGGGGAGCGCCGGATCGAGGTCGTGTCCAAACTGGCGAGTCCGCTGATGGCAGGTGTAGTCGGTGCCGTAACCGGTGATGTAGCTCTGACCGAGAGCGTTGCGCCCAAGTAGGTAGTCCATCCCTGTGGCGACGGCATCCGCGTAGTGGGAACTACCTGAAACCAAGTGCGCTACTGCCAGCACTACGAGGTTGTTCAGGATCCGGCCGTTGGACCCCCAATGCCAGCCCTCAGTCGGGGCGTAAGGCTGACCCCAGGGCTGCTGGCATTGGGGGTCCAACGGCCGGATCC